>JAZDKD010000310.1:0-3622 GCA_043803345.1 Pseudomonadota bacterium | reverse complement strand
TCGCCGATGTAATTTCATCAGGCGCGATATTTCTCGGTATTGTGATTTCGGCCCGCAAAACAAAGATCTTCCCTGAAGGTCTCTACAAAGTAGAAAATCTGGTAGCTTTACTAAGCTCGTTCTTCATTTTGTTCGCCGCCTATGAAATTGGTCATGAGGCTCTTATAAGTCGATCTGACACCCCAATTTCACATATCCATCTTGTAACGATTGGGATAATCTTCATGATGGCCGTCGCCGGTCTTTTTTCCAGGTATGAACTTAAGGTAGGCCTAGAAGTGGGCTCTCCGAGTCTTGTGGCTGACGCCAGGCATGTCACTACTGATCTTCTGGCGTCTCTGGTGATCCTGTTCGGCATTATAAGCACACACTTAGGGTATCATTTAGACCGCTACGTAGCTCTGCTGGTGGCGGTAATAGTAGCCAAAATGGGTGTCCAGATCTTTTTGGAAGCTGTAAAGGTACTCCTTGACGCCACGCTGGATTACGCCACCCTTGACGGCATTCGGAAAATTCTGGAAAGCCGTGATGAAGTAAAGGAAATCATTAGCATTGGAGGAAGAAATTCAGGAAGATTCAAATTCGTGGAAATCTCTCTAACAACCAACCTGAAGCGCTTGAATGAAGCCCACGTCATAACATCCGAGATTGAGGAGGAAATCCTAGACCTTTACCCCAATATAGATAAAATACTCATTCACTACGAGCCTGAGCACAAGAGTATTGAAATAGTGGCTAGTCCTCTGGATGTCAAAGAGGGTGAATTCCCAGATGAGAAGACTGCGATTTCCGAACACTTCGGGGACGCTCCCTATTTCGCAATCATCGACCGTGACTTATCCCGCAAGGATGTGGCCATAAGAACTTACATGGAAAACCCTTTCAAGGATGTGGAGAAAAAAAAGGGAGTCCGAGTGGCTGAGTGGCTTTCCGAACTCGGAGTTGACGAAGTGTTGTCTGGGGTCGATTTTGAAGGTAAAGGATCCGGATATGCGCTCGAAGCCATGAACATAAAAATGGTCACAACATCTGCGAAAACCTTGGGAGAACTTTCAGAACAGATGAAAACAAATTTGAATTCCTGAACGAACCATCGCTCTTACCAACTTGATTGCAAAAGGTCCCTTCAAATTCAGTAACTTGGATGCCGTAAAACCAACGATAATCTCAAGAAGGGATCCCGCGAAGTTCTCTTTCTTTTTCGCCTCTTTTGTCCAACCAATGCTGAAGGTCACCTAAATAGGAATAGACTACGGGGGTTAGATAGAGCGTCACAAATTGTGACAACAGAAGACCTCCCGCCACAACAAGGCCCAATGGTTGCCTTGAGTCTCCTCCCGCTCCAAAGCCGACAGCTATAGGCGCCATACCGGCTATGGCCGCTATTGTCGTCATCATAATCGGCCGGAAACGAACCACTGATCCTTCAATTGCAGCTTCTAAAGGAGATTTACCTTGAGACTCGGCCTCCAATGCAAAGTCAACCACCATAATGGCGTTCTTCTTCACTATGCCTATTAACATGAATAGCCCCACAAATCCGTACAGGTCAAGACTATACCCGAGAGCCCAAAGAACCAATAAGCCTCCAAAAGCCGCTGAGGGCAGTCCAGCTATTATGGTAAGAGGGTGTAGGAAGCTCTCGTAAAGACAGGCTAGAATCATATAAATTATCATTATTGCGACTATCAAGAGTATTGTAAGACTCTTAATCGTGCCTTCAAACGCCTCCGCTGTTCCTCCAAACTTGAATCGGACAGAATCCGGAAGCATTTTCTGGGCCACCGCTCTCAATGCTTGAGTAGCTTGGCCGATCGAATATCCGGGCGCAGTGTCAAAAGAAATTGTAACTGAAGGAAACTGACCGTAATGATTCACCGTTAGTGGCCCTGTGCGTGCCTGAACGTCCGCTATCACGTCAAGACGAACCATTTCTCCATTGCGGTTTTTCATGTACAAAGATGAAAGCTGATCCGGGTAAAGCTGGAAACCCTTATCTACCTGAAGAACTACCTTGTAGGTGTCCGTAGTCCCATAGATGTTTGAAATTTCACGTGATCCATAAGATGAAAACGAAGTCTGCTCTATGTCTTCCGCTGTTATACCCAGAGACAGAGCCTTGTCTCGATTAATATTTATGAATGCCTCCGGGTTCTTGATGTAAAGATTCGAATTCACCCTCGTGATCTGGGGCAATCCGAACATGGCGTACGTGAGTTTCTCAGCATTTTTCGCCAACGCTTTCGTATCGGAAGACTGTAAAACCAATTGATAAGGGCTTGCCGATGTTTCCGTGCTAACCTCTATCAATGGAGGAACGGAATAGAATGTAAGCAACCCTGGAATAGAATTAATCACCGGTGCCAGTTGAGACATAACCTCCTGAGCCGGGATCTCACGGGGAGGCCTATCATTGAGAAACGATATAGAGAACCCCTGATTACGTTGAGGATATCCCGAGACATTGAGCACCGATCTCACGTTTGGGTTAGAGCGGATTAGTGGTTTAAGTTCCTGAAGCTTATTCCGCATTGTATCGGGTGAAACCCCCTGCTCACTGATGCAAAACCCAATTAGATAATTCATATCCACAGCCGGCATAAAACCTTTAGGAAGCGTCACGAAGAAATATAGACTGGCGGCTAGAATAAGAACAGAAAATAGCATTGTGAGAATTCGGCGCCGAACTGCAAAAATTAAAGAAATCCGGTAGAATTTCAGCATTGTCCCAAATACAGGATCCGATTCAGCCAGCCTGCTTTGGGGTCGCAACATCCTGCTGCTCAGCATCGGAGTAACCATTAGGGCCACCACGCCTGAAACTATGATTGCTACCGTTATGGTGACTGCAAATTCGTTCAATACCCTGCCGTAGATCCCGGCCATGAACATGATGGGAACAAAGACAATGGCTAGACTCGAGGTCATCGAGACGATGGTGAAAACAATCTCCCTCACCCCGTCCACTGCGGCCTGAAACGGCTTCTTGCCCATTTCAAGGTGCCGAACAATGTTCTCAAGCACTACTATAGCGTCATCCACCACAAAACCGACGGACAAAACCAGGGCCATTAGCGAGAGGTTGTCCAGAGAAAAACCAAACACGTACATGACCGCAAACGTGAAAACTATAGATAATGGAATCGCTATACTTGCGATGAATGTGGCGGCCACATTTCTGAGAAAGATAAAAACCACCACAATGACAAGTATGACGGCCAGAACTAGAGTAAGCTTCACATCGTCGATAGACGAGCGAATGGATTGAGACATGTCATAGACAACTTCCAGTTCCACGGTAGGCGGCAATGAGGCCCTAATGGCCGACATCATCTTCTCTATGTCATCAACAATTCGGATGGTGTTCGAGCCGGGCTGTCTTTGAACAGCAAGAGCAACGCACTTTTTGCCGTTATAGTAGCAGGACACCTTGTCAGCGTAGACACTGTTCACAACTTTAGCCACCTCGTCTAATCTCACAGGCTGCCCATCAACATAAGAAACTATAATGGGATCATAATCCCTGGCATCCATGAGTTGACCAGAAGCTTTCAGCGTCCTCGTCTCAAATTTTCCATCCATCGTCCCCAACGGGAGGTTTACGTTCTGCGCCACGATAGCG
>JAZDKD010000309.1:0-2416 GCA_043803345.1 Pseudomonadota bacterium | reverse complement strand
ATCGCGTTACCCCTTTTAGGATCCTGCAATGAATGACGACAAGAACCACGATAAGGCCGCAATCTTATTCCCGGACCGCCCCGCAATCAGTGAAAACGATTCGGAAATTACCTACCTCGATTTTAATCGACGGGCCAATCTTGTGGCCACAGGGCTAGTCAAATTGGGCATCGAACCAGGCGATCTTGTCGGTCTTTGCGCCCCCAATTCCGCTGACTGGCTGGCATTCTATTTCGGCGTTCTCAAATCCGGCGCTGTGGCTGTAACCTTGTCCGCCGCGCTTCAGAGCGATGAACTGGAACTTTTGCTTTCCCATGCAAAACCCCGGTTGGTCTTCACCACCGATGAGAAATTGCAACAATTGGAAAGATATAGACAGACGGCCGGAATCGAAAAGGTGATTTCCCCGAATGGAGACCTTTCACTGTCAGACCTTTCAGAGCTCGGGCATGACAAATTCAGGTCAATAGAAAGAGACAGGAACGACACGGCCGCTGTTCTATATACCGGCGGGACAACCGGCATACCTAAGGGAGTAATGCTCACCCATGAAAACATCATTGTTAGTAGTCATAATGTAGCCTATTCAGAACATTCCACGGAAACGGATCGAGCTTTGTGCTGCTTGCCGCTCAATCACGTGTTCGGCCAAATACACATCATGAATGCCAGCATTTACAGTTGCGGGTGTATTGAACTCCTGCCTTCGTATGACATGGAACTTGTAATCAACCAGATGGCCTCAAAGAAGGTGACGAAATTCTATGCTGTCCCGACTATCTACTCTCGCTTGCTCTCGGTTCCGAATTTAAAACAAAAACTTGGATCTGTCCGTTACTGTTTTTCTGCGGCTGCGAGCATGGCGGCGGAAATAGTTCGCCAATGGAAAGATCTGACAAATCTCACAATCTTCGAAGGCTATGGGATGACGGAATCAGCCTCCGCCGTCACATACAATCATTATTATGAGCATGTGATAGGCTCGGTAGGAAGTGAGGTTCCAGGCGTTGAGATCCAAATAGGAGACGAGCATGGCGCACCGCTTCCAATGGACCAGGAGGGTGAGATCCTCATTCGTGGCCGAAACCTTATGAAGGGGTACCTCAACAATCCCGAAGAAACACGGCGAGCTTTTCGGGATCAGGAATGGTTTAGATCAGGAGACATAGGTGTCTTAGATGATCGAGGTTACCTGTATATTGTGGATCGCCTGAAAGACATGATTATCACGGGAGGCGAAAACGTCTACCCAAGAGAAGTGGAGGAGGTTCTGTTCACCTGTCCCAATGTTCAGGAATGCGCCGTCGTGGGGCTCCCGGATCGGGAATGGGGTGAACGAGTAACCGCATTTATTACACCGCACCCTGGCAAAGACCTGGATCAGGCGGATCTCAAGGCCTACCTGAAACAGCGTCTGGCGCCATTCAAGGTCCCGAAGCGATATGTAATCGTAAAAGAACTGCCCAAGAACTCCACCGGCAAGATCTTGAAGAGGGAAATAGTAAAACTGTTTTCAGATGAAGAGAATAAGTGAGTTTTGAAAAACTCACCAGGTCGTAATTAAATTAAGGGAGAATGTGATGAAAAGGATTGCCTCTGTTTGCGTCAGTTTTTTTGTGATTGTACTTTTCCTTTCCAGTCCATCCACTGTTCGCTCGGAAGAAAAAGTGATTAAACTTAAGTACTCGAATTTCTTCCCGCCATCGCATAAGAACAGCATACTGTCCGAACAATGGGGCAAGGAAATCGAAAAACGTACCAACGGCAGGGTGAAAGTAACCTATTTCCCTGGGAACACTCTGACTCCGCCTACACAGACTTACGACAGTGTGGTCAAGGGAATAGCCGACGTAGGTCAAAGCCTCATGGGCTACGCGCCGGGCAGGTTCCCATTGACGGAAGTCCTCGCACTGCCACTGGGATATTCAACAGGCACACAGGCTACCAATCTTACCAACGAGTTTTACAAGAAGTTCAAACCTAAAGAGTTTGACGATTCACAGGTAATGTATTTTCATGGACATGGACCCGGCTTATTCCACACCAAAAAAGTGATTTCATCTATTGACGATATAAAGGGGTTGCGAATCAAGGCAAACGCAGAAAATGCGGCGATTGTGACTGCGGTAGGCGGAGCCCCAGTAAGTCTACCGATTACGGAGACCTATGATGGCCTGCAAAAGGGCACCCTCGAGGCAGTAGAGGGAAGCCTTGCAACGCAGGATGGCTACAGTTTCCAGGAAGTATGTAAGTACCTGACCACGATCAACTTTGGTTTCGGAGGCATGAATATCATTTTCCGAAAATCCGTTTTTGATAGCATGCCCTCTGACGTCCAGAAAGTGGTAATTGAGGTGGCCAGTGAGCAGCCGGCCTTCATGGAGCGCTTTGTGATATTCGAAAATGCAGAACGATG
>JAZDKD010000308.1:0-6472 GCA_043803345.1 Pseudomonadota bacterium | reverse complement strand
CCCCTCCGGCGCCAATCTCCATCAAATCGACCACGGGAACTTGAATTGGCAATCCGCTGCCCTTTTTGAAACGCTGAACACGTCCGACTTCAAAAGTCGAAACCAACCCGGCCTCTCCTTTTTGAATAAGACATGATTTTGCGGTAGTCCCGCCCATATCGAAACAAAAAATGTCTTTGATTCCAAACATACGGCCGTAGTGTTGAGAAGCGATCACGGCCGCCGTTGGGCCTGATTCGATAATCCGCACCGGGAATTCACCAGCGGTAGAGGCTGTGGTAATCCCGCCACTAGAAAGCATGATAAATAGCTTACCGTTGAAACCCAGTGATTGCAGACGGTTGGAGAGTTTGTGCAGATACTTGACGGTGATAGGCTTCACGTATGCGTTCGTGACGGTGGTGGAAGTTCGTTCATACTCTCTGATTTGGGGTAAAACTTCATAAGATGCTGAAACAGACAAGCCTGGAGCTAACTCTTCCGCCAATGTTTTAATCTTCGCTTCATGTTCCGGATTTTCATATGAATTAATCAAACAGATCGCCAGCGATTCAATACCAGCGTCCATGAGAGAGCGAATAACAAATTTGACTTCATTTTGGTCCAGAGATTGAATCACACGGCCATCGCTGGCTATTCTTTCAAACACTTCCGTTCGCAATGCTCTGGGGACAAGCGGTTCCGGGTATTCGGAGAAAATGTCGTAGGCGTCATAGCGAATTTCACGGCCAAGCTCCAGAACGTCTCTGAATCCTTTGGTGGTTATCAATCCCGTACGGGCGCCTTTTCTCTCAATTATTGCATTGATAACCAAAGTGGTGCCGTGGATGATCTCCGCCAATTCGGTTATGAATCCTGGAGATTGGCTCTCCAGCGCTTTTATTCCTGTCTCTACGGCATCTGAAGGATCAGCCGGCGTGGTCAAACATTTGTATATGGAAAACGTTCCTGTTTCATCGTCCGCAAGCACAAAATCGGTAAATGTGCCTCCGATGTCACAGCCCAGCCGATATGATCTATTTTTCATGAGTTCTCCAATGTTGACCTAAACGCATTGAATTACGCCCCACATCAAAATCTTAACGGTTTGCTTCAAACAAAAATCACCATAAAGCGCAAACTAGAATAAACAAGGTTCATCCCACTCGCCAAAAACATCCCGGAATACACCAGTCATTTCACCAACCGTCGCGTAAGCCCGGCAACAATCGACTAGGTCGGGCATGACGTTATTTCCCGATTTAGCTGTTTTCTGCAGAGATTTTAATGAGCGATTAACCTCACGGTTGTCACGCGTTCGTCGCAACTCTTTCAGTCTGGAAATCTGCGTATTAACCCAGGAATCGTCGTATTCGTGGAGTTCAACATCGGGTTGATCACCTTCGGCATATTTGTTTACACCTACTTTAATGATTTCACCATTCTGGAGACTTTTTTCGAAATCATAGGCTTGCCTGGCCACCTCACGCTGGATGTACCCTGAGGAAATTGCATTTGTCATACCCCCTGTCTTCTGGACACGCAGCATTTCTTCCTTAATCTTGTCTTCCATCTCCTTGGTGATGGTCTCTACAAAGTAAGACCCCGCAAGTGGGTCAACGGTGTCTCTTAACCCTACTTCCTCCATCAGGATCTCAAGTGTGCGTAGAGAAAGTAGAGCGGCCCTCGGGGTTGGTATCGTAAAGGCTTCGTCAAAAGAGCATAGCGCCGTAGTTTGAGCTCCACTGAGCGCAGCCGCCAGCCCATAGTAGGCACCACGGATGATATTGTTTTCAGGCTGTTCTTTGGTCAATCCGCTACCGCCACCCCCAAAAAGGCCTCGTAAAAACTGGTTTTTCCTGTTAGTCACCCCGTATTCTTCCTTCAGCAGTCTCGCCCAAAGCTTACGAGCTGCACGGAATTTAGCGATTTGTTCCCACAGGTTACCAAAGACATTCAGGTTGAAAGAAAACCGGCCCACAAAATCATCCGGCGAAAGACCGCGACCTACAAGATTATCAATATATGTCTTGGCTATCTCGAACGCGAAACCGACTTCCTGACTTGGCGTAGCTCCTGATTCACGAATGTGATAACCGCAAATGCTCACTGGATTACACCTTGGAAGTTCTTTGACTGAGTACTCAATGGTGTCGCAAACCAGTCTTACACTCGGCTCCACCGGGAAAATCCATGCGCCTCTTCCGATCATCTCTTTCAGTATGTCGTTTTGAGGAGTTGCGCTGATTATTTCCTTAGAATAGCCGAACTTCTCGGCGGTGGCCTGATACATTGCCAGCATTATACTGGCCACTGCATTTATAGTCAGGCCTGATCCGATCCTGTCGAACTGTATGTCCTTAAAGGCGATCTCAAAGTCCTGCAAAGAATCGACCGCCATACCAACCCGTCCCACTTCGCCTTCAGATTGTGGGCTATCGGAGTCATAACCCATCTGGGTAGGTAAGTCGAAAGCCACATTCAGGCCATTCTGCCCATTAGCTATCATGTATTTGAAACGCTCATTTGTGTCCTGAGGCGTCCCAAACCCTGTATATTGGCGTGTAGTCCATGCTCTGGAGCGATAACCCAAGGGGTGAATGCTACGGGTAAATGGGTATTGTCCCGGATCTCCTAAATCCTCATCATAGTCGAAACCGATGGCCTCCAAATCTTTTGGACCATAGCTCGGTTTTACTTCGATTCCGGATTGGTAAATTACTTTTTCTACGCCATCTGCTTGGTTTTTTATATATTTTGCGACACCCATCGGTCCCTCCGTTAAAACAAAGCCCGAATGGAATCAACTATAACTTCGAACCGAGTCCCTCCGGGGAAAACCCCTTTAACGCCGATTTCCTGAAGTTTGGAAATGTCGTTTTGGGGGATAACGCCACCAACTACCACAAAAATGTCAAACAATTTTTTGTCGTGTAACGTTTGCATCAATCGTTTGGAAATCGATAGATGAGCCCCGGTCATCACGCTCAAACCTATGACATCAACCGATTCCTGAACCGCCGTGGAAACTATCTGATCAATACTTTGATGAAGTCCTGAATACAAAACTTCCATGCCGGCGTCTCGTAAGGCTAGCGCGATTACTTTGGCTCCACGATCGTGGCCATCCAGCCCTGGTTTGGCTATCAGAACCCGTATTCTTTTTTTGTATTCCATAACACATCCCTTCCATTCACCAGAATTCAGGTCAATGGATCAAACTGGTGTTGGTCATATTGATCAAGGACTGCCTTCATACCTCTCAAAATATGTCCCCGTACGAGCTTTTCCACATCTTCGGCGCGCCGCTCACTCATCATAGCCAACATTTCTAGGTGGTCCTGGTGACTAATCCGCGCCAATACCCGGTCCTTGAGAATTATCTTTCTAAAACGAATAAATTGATTCTTAAAGTCACTGATAATTTTTATTAATCGGCGATTACCACTCAACGAATAAAGCGTGTCGTGAAATTCGGTGTTAATAGCAGGCAATGCATCCAGATCCCCAGCGTCAAGACGCTTTTCAAAGTCACAAATTTTATCCGATAGACGCTTCAAATCCTCGGGCGTATGCTCGACAGTCGCAAGTCTCGCCGCATACCCTTCCAGAACAGATCTTATTTCAAAAGAATCCTGAATATCCTCTCTGACTAATCCGGTAACAGTGTAACCACCCTGCGCGCGCCGCACTAAAAGGCCTTCTCCTTCAAGTTTGTGAATTGCTTCACGAACAGGGGTGCGGCTCACTCCCATTCGTGAGGCAATTTCATTCTCGATTATCCGGCTTCCATTCGGTATATCCCCACAGGTAATGGCCTGCCATAAACGTTCGAAAATAATTTGGCCTGAGGATCTCCTTTCCTCCAATGGCTCTAAAGCATTTGCTAACCGGTCCATCTTGCCAAACATCTTTCGGTCCCTTGGTTAAAAGGTGTTAATTGGCAATGCCAAAGGGACGCATTAAGGATGGGAATAAAATTTGGAGTCAAATTCCAACCCAACGCGCGATGTTACACTGCAACACTTCATGGGTACCACCACCGTTGAGCAAGAACCGCGCATCCCGGAAATAACGTTGAGCTGTGTATTCCATAGAATAGCCATAACCAGCGAAAATACGTGTGCACTCGTCGGAGGCGCTACAAGCCGCTTCAGTAGCGAAATATTTTGCCATGGTCGCTTCTTTCAATGCCTCCTGACCCTCGTCTATCATGGCTGAGGCCCTATAGGTCATCAATTTGGAAGCCTCCAAATTAGTGGCCATGTTCGCAATTTTGGACTGAACCAGTTGAAATTTCCCGATAGGCTTACCGGAAGCCATTCGTTCATTGGCGTATTTGATGGAATCGGCCATTGCAGCGCGCTGCAACCCAAGAGCCAGGGCGGCTGTCATCACTCGAATCTCGGCGATGATTTTGAGAAACGCATTTAGGCCCTCCCCTTCAGGGGTTAACCGATATTCCTTTGGAATCAAAACATCTTTGAAGGCCACCTCACAAATCGGTGTTGTGCGAGTTCCCAAACACTGGAATCGCGAACTGAGAGAAACACCGGGAAGGTGACGGGGAATAAAGAAATATCCAATCCCTCGGAGCCTCTTAGTCGGATCAGTCTGACACATAACCGTGTAAAAACTGGCTTCAGGCCCGTCAGTGACCCAGGTTTTCATCCCGTTTATCAGATACCCATCGTCAACCTCAGTGGCTCTTGTCGTTATTGCCCCCAAATCGGAACCCGCATCGGGTTCGGTCATGCAAAAACAGCCTATTTTCTCACCCCGCATTGCCGGTAAAAAGAATTCCTCAAACATCTCCTCGGTTCCGTGATGGAAAAGAAAATTTGTGCCCATTAAACTTTGCATAGCGACAATTGACGCAACACTCAATAATCCCCTGCTAATTTCTTCACAGATTATGCAGAATAAAGTCGTATTGCCACTTGCGCCGCCTCTGTGACGAGGATAACGAATGCCAAAAATCCCCATTTTGGATAGCTTCTGAAAAATGTCTCGGGGGAATTCACCTTTATTGTCCAATTCCTGGGCAATGGGAATAATTTCATTGTCGACAAATCTGGCTATATTCTTTCGAATCAGTTCTTCAGGATTTGATCTAATCATTTCATGGACCCTTCCACGCAGGGCATATGTTGCGGGCTAATCACACATGACCTCGCATGACGTTTTCAACCCCTTGGTCAATTCAGGGACAACATCAAATAAATCGCCAACGATTCCCCAATCCGCTACCTTAAAGATGGGGGCGTAGGGATCTTTGTTTATCGCCACAATAAACCTGGAATCCATCATTCCGGCCCGATGTTGTATGGCTCCGGACACTCCGCATGCAACATACAATTCTGGCCGAACTGTTACACCCGTCTGTCCAACTTGGTTCGAAGCGGAGATCCATCCGGCCTCCACCGCAACGCGAGTTCCCGCTATTTCCGCTCCCAGCGCAGAGGCCAGTTCGTGAAGTAGTCCAAAACCTTCCAAGTCATTAACGCCTCGACCACCGGCAACAATTATCTTTGCTTTTGACAGATCCACATGCGGGGATTCCTCTTTGACAAACTCCAAAATCTTAGTCCTGACCTGATCTTCAGTTATTTTAGATTCATGTGTAATTACCACCCCTTCTTTACCAGGATTGGGAACTACTTCCATAACTCCTGGTCTGACAGTCGCCATTTGTGGGCGAGAAAAGCGATTAGCTATAGTAGCCATGACATTACCGCCAAAGGCCGGTCTAGTTTGTAATAGAATGCCCTCCCCAGGATCAATGGAGAGTTGAGTACAATCGGCCGTCAGACCACAACCTGCACGCCTGGAGACCCTTGGGGCGAGATCTCGTCCAATATGGGTGGCGCCCATTAGCAGAATACTGGGTTTGTGCGCTTTGATGAGTTCGTTTAACACATACGAGTAAGGCTCTGAGCGGTAGTTAACAAAGATTTCGCTATCGGCTAAATACACTACGTCTGCGCCAAACTGAATTAGAGTATCTGCGAGAGCGGATACGTGGTGGCCGACCAAAACTGCCGAGACCTCATCGTTTAAGTGTTTGGCCAATTCTTGGGCCTGGCCCAGCAGCTCTACAGACACCCTACTGAGGCGCCCTCCCCGCTGTTCTGCAAACACCCATATACCTTTGTATTCACTAAAATCCGGTATAGTTTTTGGTTGAACGTCGGTGTGGATTGCTTTATGGTGGCATACCTCCAAACACGCGCCGCAACAAGTACACCGATCTCCTATCTCCGCCTTACCATCTTTAATCTCAATTGCGTCATACGGACACTCTCTCTTACAACGGCGACATCCGTCACAAAGATCGATTTCAACCCAGACTGCCATTCTCACCTCATGAGTTAATTCTACTGATCCAGACACTAACTACCCGTCATTTTGGAAGACTGCAGATCTTATCCGATTAGAAAATTCGTGGACCGCTTTCAAATAAGCTTATTTTGCTTAAAGCGTTCTATAAGAT
>JAZDKD010000307.1:0-2597 GCA_043803345.1 Pseudomonadota bacterium | reverse complement strand
CATATATGAATCCATTAATTGGAATTGTTAATAAACGCTTAATTTATACCATGTAAACTCATTTAACTAAGACACCCAAATCATCTTAGTACGATCCTATTAAATTACACAATATATAATCATTTATATCAGAGTATTATGTCACAAACCTTAGGCTTTAGGTGGGCGCTAATAGCCATCCTGGTTTTTGGCCTTTTATTAATGTCAATGGGTTCAAACGCGACAGCCCTGACTGATGTTCCTCCTTCACAGGGGATTCTCGAAAGTATACTCAAGACAGAACTCCCTCAAAACTGCCAGGTGTCGTGTCAGGTAGCGGACCTAAACTCGGGTCGTATTCTCATGGAGAAAAACCCTGATCTGACTCTTACTCCGGCTTCAACCCTTAAAATAGTCACATCATTAAGCGCGCTGGCAACTCTTGGCCCTGATTATAGATTCTCAACCCAGGTTTTTACAGACCACATAAGAGGAGGAACAGCAGATAACCTTTTTCTCAAAGGTCATGGGGATCCTCACCTAGTGACTGAAGAGCTATTTGTTTTGGTGAGAGAACTCGCTAACCAAGGATTGACAGAAATTCGCGGTTCCATAGTTGTGGATGATTCTTTTTTTAAACCGGATAAACCGCTTGATGAAGCCGAAGCGCTTGGACTTAGATCCTACCATGCTCCTTACAGCGCGCTTTCGTTAAACTTCAATTCCCTGAAGATAGTTGTCATTCCTGGGCCAACAGTTGGAATAGCCGCTCGCCTCATATCTGATCCGTTTTCTGATTACCTTAGCGTTACCGGCCATGTCCAAACTACTCATGGGTCTGAAAACACAAAAATCGAGCTATCCAAGAAACTTTCTGAAAATGAACGTGAGCATGTTGTGGTTTCAGGATCGATTGGGATTCAAGCCGACCCCAAGGGGAAATATGTGAATGTTCAAAATCCACCTCTTTATACGGGTTTGGTTTTCAAGGAACTTCTTCTTCGCGAAGGAATCAAGGTCACGGGGAATGTAGTTGAGGGAACCACACCCCCAAACGCCACACTTTTCTCAGAACATCTTTCAAAGCCTTTGAGTCTGATCGTTTATTGGCTAGACAAATTGAGTAACAATTTCATGGCCGAACAAATCTGCTTAGCTATGGGGGCTCATGTACACGGAGAACCTGGGACTAGACAAAAAGGGCTGAATTCTATGGGGAAATTTCTGGTTAAATCTGGAGTTCCAGAGACAACTTTCTCGCTTGCCGACGCAAGCGGGTTGTCCAGAAGCAACAAAATAAGCGCGTCCGCATTGGTGAAAACCCTGATTGTAGGATCACAAGACTTTTACTACAGCCCGGAATTTATTTCTTCGTTAGGCATAGCTGGAGTGGATGGAACACTTAAAGAAAAATTTACAGGCGATATTACAAAGAAGAGAATTAGAGCCAAAACCGGTACCTTACGAGGAGTCAACGCCTTGGCCGGTTTTGGGGCGCCCAAGGATGGACGCCCTATTGTTTTTGCGGTCATAGTAAATTGCGCTCAAAAAAGAACTGGCATCGTTGACTATGCCGACAGGATTGTAAGAGCTATTTTTAATTCTTGCTCAAATCCGTAGGTTTCCTGAAATTTCATTGAGAGGTTATCTCTTGTCTTCCAAAGAAGTTATGACTGTTTGCCAATTAGATTGACGGAATTGATCAGCCTAACCACTACTTTTTCCTTGCCAAGCATGACAAGCATTTCAAATAGCCCTGGCCCCACTGAAGACCCAGAGACAGCGGTTCGCGCCGCATTTATCATCAGCCCTGCTTTTACATCTTTTGCCTCGGCAAATTCTCGGAAAACGGCTTCTAAATTTTCTGCGTTGAATTCTTGGAGATGGTCCAGTCGCTCGGCAAGCTCTGGAATATACCCGGATATTCTTGAGTCCTGACAAAGATTCTTTTTTACCGCCTTTGGATCAAATTCGAAAACATCCGAAAAGCAGTATTTTCCGTTTGACGAGAAATCGGTAATCAGGTGGAAACGAGTCCTAATGAGGTCCACTGCCGATCTAAACCACTCTTTTTTTGTCGATTCATATGACGCGTCCCAAAGACCATTGTCTTCAAGTTCCTTTCTAACATGAACTTCGATTTCATCCAGTGGCATAGAGCGAATATACGTAGCGTTAAAATGAATGGCCTTAGGGTCGGTCCAGTTCTTAGCGTCACCAGGAATATAATTGAATATTGAATTGTGTCTATTAATTCGGGAAAGATCAAAGGCATTTATAAGCTCTTCACGCGTGAAGAACTCAGTCCCATCTTGTGAAGACCATCCCAGTAGAGCAAGAAAATTACACAACGCCCAAGGTAAAAAACCTTTTCGTCTGTAATAGGAAATCGTCACTACTTCGCCATGGACTCGCTTGGAGAGTTTTGCCTTTTTGTTGTCGAGGGTAAGGGGCATGTGCGCAAACGTTGGTGGCGTTATTCCTAAAGCATTGTATATTAGAATCTGTTTTGGCGTGTTCGCAATTCCGTCAGCCCCCCGAATCACGTGAGTGATGCGGTCCAATGAATCGTCAACAGCGTTGGAAAGAATGTAGAGAGGGCTTTTATCCGAGCGTAG
>JAZDKD010000306.1:0-2308 GCA_043803345.1 Pseudomonadota bacterium | reverse complement strand
ATCTTGGTGGCCCTTGCAAATGAAGACGTTAACACCAATCGCTGTTTCTAGATCCTTACCACAATGCATACAGAAGGAGACTGCCGCATCTTTAACAATAATGAAAGCCAACTATTCTGCCCGTGAAAATGCCAGAAAGATTTTGTCCCCGATAAATGCCATTCCTATTGCTACCCCTCCCCCCTATACCGGCATTATATCAAAGATGGTCTAGCCAAAAGCCCGGATTAAAAGATTTTTTCTGCGGGATTGAAACCGTTGTCCTGGTCGGATTCGTCAGGGGTATATCCGATGCGGGCAGTGAGCGCAATTTGTTTAGCGACAATTACACCTGCGCATGATTCAATAAGAAGTGTCTGTCAGAGATGTCCATATTTCGTGTGAGAGGCTGTATGTGATGGCTGACCAGGTTCAGGAGGGAAACAAATGCAGGAATTTAGAAAGACGGGTAAATTTGTAAACAGAGACACCAGGAACAAACTGACTGTACATATACTGACATATTAAAGAGCTATCTTTTTTATATATACTATTATTTTAGATTATCCTAATTTTTTACTTTAAAAAACTTGACAACATCTTAATAGCATGTTTCTTTACCGGCCAGACTTTTAACCCCTAATCCTTCAATTAGCCCGTTACATTACGGGCTTTTTTTTTGTTACAACCACTTTATGCTCATTGGACGGTGGGTTTTATATACGGATAAAGTCTACAGAAAATTGTAAGATGATAATTATCAGTGGAATGATTGGATGGCGCTCTCTATGGAATCGTGAATGTCGAAAACCCTGTGGAGCCTCGTCAGTATTAAAATTTCCAGACATTTTGGGTTCGGTCGGACTATTCTCATTTCTCCATTATTATCCGATAAGGTTTTCAATGATGAAACAAGGCCGCCGCAACCAGAGCTATCCAAAAACAATGTCTTTTCCATATCTATAACCAGTTTGACACCTGCTTTCCGAGATATCTCCTTTGCTATATCCTTCAACCTTGGGCCATCAATGGCGTCAAGTCGTTCCCCCGGGATTAAAAGAGTAATACCGTCTATTTTTTCTACCTTCATTTTATTAACCGAAGAGCTTGATGAAAAAATAGTTCACATTATTCAAAATTGTCTCTATTTGAATCGTATTATAACATTAATTCCGGAAAATTGACAAAATTAGGCAAAAGGCCTGCCAAGGCCCCACTAACATAGTTCCTACACTGCTTTTGTCATTGTTTTCCCTTGTGAGATGTTCTTTTTTGCATCCTGACAAAAAACGACGCAATTTCTATTTCTACCCTCCCCCCTATACCGGCATTATATAGAAAGAGCCTTGGTCAATTTCCCGGATCAGAAAATTTCTTCTGTGGGCTCCAAACCGTTGTTGTGGTCGGACTCGTCCAGGGTATATGACAGCATTTCGTTTATTGGCGGGGTTAGAAGCGAGGTGAAAATCGACAGGTGAGCAATGGGGAAGATCGAATAGAGTTCAACCTTAATTCCGTAAGGAACGTATAAGACGATTCTGGCGGGCTTTTGGGTCTGCGGTAATATGAGTCTTGGTTGAAAAAACATCGGTATAAATTCGATTCTCGGGCTCATAACGGGGCTGGCGTATAAAGGGTGTGTGAAGTATTTCTGGGTGTCCAGGGTGTTAATGGTTTCAAGGGTATAAATGAAAAATACTCGAGGGCCTATTAGATGCCATGCGTGGCAATCAGGAGCGACAAGGGACGGTTCGATAGGTGGGAGATCCCGGCTTTCGTAAGGATATCTTTTCGAATAGCCGTCTGAATAATCGCCAACCTCAAGCGACTTATCAAAATTGACGGGTTTTATTCTGGTATGGCCAAAGGTAGAAAAACTTGATTGTCTGTGCCTGTTCTCGGCCCTCGGGTGATTTGTAAAAAAATGAGTTATCTGTCTGGTAGGAGTATGGACCGAACCAATATGCAGGGGAGGCCCTGGGGAATCGAAGTGATTTGTAAACCTGGTATGGTTTTCTCCGACTGCGACAGGCGTTCCTGTCGGTATTTCAATAAGCCTGGGAGTTTGGTTCAGGAGTTTTTTGAGTAACCCTTTGGTCAACATATTTGAAAATGTCGGCGATTTAACTCTAAAGAATCTGGGTTTGCTCAATTGTCGCTCAGGCCTTTCAATTTCTCTGTAACGTAATCAAACAGGGCGTTACAGTTTATGACCGCATGTCCAAGATAACTGCTATCTTTTATCTGTTCAGCCACGTCGGTAACGGCTTCAAAGTCTAAGCCTTTGAAGAAATAGATTTCTATCGGCTGTTTGATTGAGTGACTCGCC
>JAZDKD010000305.1:0-2437 GCA_043803345.1 Pseudomonadota bacterium | reverse complement strand
AAACACTATCGGGCGAATGTTGTGAGTGTGGGGGTGAGCCAGGCCCTCTGAACACGAAGCCCAGCTACCGGTAAGCGCAGGCATTTCAAAGACGGGGCCATCAACATCCGGCACGGTGATTTGTTTAAGCGCCGGTTGGCCGGTAAGCTCCAAAGCGGTCTCCACAGCCCGTCTGACATTTTCAGGGGAAATGCGCAGAGTAGCCTTGGTTTCGTCAAGCTGATCGTGGAGAAGTTTGATTCTTTCCCGTAAATCCCTTTCAAATCTTAGCATGCGTCGAATTGGCTTTGCATCCTGCTCAGCCTTGTCAGTTTCCAGTGTACGGCGCTTCCCCAGCATCGCCTCTTCCACCTGCTGGGCTATCACTGGTCCAACTTTGCCAAGATCCTCACGTATCGTATTGACCTTCTCAACCGCTTTCATGAGAAATTCAAGATCACCATCCAAGCCATGTGTCGATACAGTATCGCCAGGCCTTTGGCTCCTATAGCCTTTGCCAACGAAATGAAAAACGCTGACTTGCGGCGCTTTTTGGCCATGACGGTCAAGGCGGCCGTTACGCTGCTCCATGCGGTTGGGGTTCCACGGGATCTCGTAATGGATCAGCTTTGAACAGTGATTTTGAAGGTCAACACCTTCCGATGCGCAATCGGTGGCGAGCAGGATACGTATTGGCGAATCCTTGGGGTTGGCCTGAAAAGCCGCTTTGATCTCTTCGGTTTCCTTGGGCTGCATTCCCCCATAAATGGTTTGAAGTCTTTCACCCGTGGAAAAACCGTGGGCCGTCAATATACCCTGCAGCCACTTTTGAGTGGCCCTGTATTCGGTAAAAATCAGGACCCGCTCGTTACTCCAGCGACCTTCAGGTTTGATGTTCTTTTGCATCCAGTTAACGAGGGATTTTGCCTTGGAATCGACCGCATTTGAAAACTTGTGTCCGAAGAGTTTCAGCTCATTGAGGATGGAGCGTTCTTCGGTTGACAGCGCTCTAAAGAAACCTGACGCAATCTCCATCACCTCGCCCGATTCTTCTTCGAATTCATCGTCGTCGGAGTGGTCATCCTCAATATTTTCAATACGACTCCGAAGGACACCCATGGACGGCTGGGAAATCCCGGCTGACTTGCCTTTGGGTTTGGTAAGTGATCGTTCATGCTTCTCCAAAGTAGCCAGAAACGCCGCCGGAGATGAAAATAATCTTTTCTTCAAAAGCTTGAGGACAAAATCTAAAATGAATTTCTCAGGGGCGTCGCTGGTAAAGTTTTTGCTTCGTAGTTGAGTGTAGAGTTTGAGGTTTTCGTGGGCGGCTCGTTCTTCGGCTGAATAGTCAACCTCCAGCGGTTCGATTACACGAATGGGAAAACGTGGCGTTCCGTCCCAGCGTGCAGGCAGTTCACTTTTCATGCGCCTGACCATTATTGCCCTGAGCTGTTTTTCATCCGGCGCTATGCCACGGGAAAATCGGCGATTATCAACAAGCTCAAGAAGCGCCTGGAAGCTTTCAGGATAACCGTTATGCGGAGTGGCCGTCAGAAATATCCGGTGTTCAAAATGCGGTATGATTTCCCGAATGGCGTGCGTCCGTTGGGAATCAGTAGCATATGCGCCCCGACCGGAAGGAGCTATGTTGTGAGCCTCATCGATAACGAGCAGGTCGTAACGGCGGGGATATTTCGGGGCGTCATCAGCGGGAAGAGTTTCTTTAAATCTTCTCAGCGGTCTTTCCCGTTTCAAAAAGTCGATTGAGGTTATCAGTCTGGGAAAATGAGACCAGGGGTTCACGTGTAGGCCACGGCGGCGGCGGAGATCAGCTATCAGCTTGCTATCGACTATACGGAATTCGAGCCCAAACTTGTCACGCATCTGGTCCCGCCACTGTATTTGTATCGAAGCGGGGCACACTATAAGGACAGAATGGGCCCTGCGGCGGAGCATGAGTTCCTGGATTACGAGACCGGTCTCGACTGTCTTACCCAGGCCCACATCATCGGCGATCAGCAGACTCACACGAGGCATCTGCAAGGCCCTGACAAGTGGGTCGAGCTGGTAATCCTCAATCTCAATGCCACTACGAAATGGGGATTGGAGCGAACGGACATCGGCGCTTGAGATAGCGCCCCATCGAACAGCATCGAGAAAAGAATCCATCTTTGCGGGGCTATCAAAGCCAATCGGAGCGGGGAGATCGATCCTGTCCCTAACAACAGCGCCCGGCTCGATTTCCCATATTACCTTGAGTTCTTCGCTTTCAGCGTCATCTTCGACCGAGGAAAGCCAGATCAGGTTTTGGGGTGAATTAAGAGGATTCTTGAGTGGGTTTAAAGGAAACGCTGATGTCTGAACTTCGTTGACAACAAAATAACGATGTCGGACTCTAACAAGTTGACCCGGTAACGGAACTGTCTGGTTCATAAGGACATATCCCCTCATTCATGGA
>JAZDKD010000304.1:0-2853 GCA_043803345.1 Pseudomonadota bacterium | reverse complement strand
TGTCACCCCTGACCTAAGTGTTCTTGGAAAAGCACTCGCCAACGGATATCCCATCTCTGTTGTGACTGGGAAAAAGGATGTCATGATGGCGGCTGCCGACAAGCTTTTTATTTCCTCAACCTTTTTTCCAAACAGCGATGCCTTTGTTGCAGCCCTCAAGACCATAGAAATCCTTGAGCGGGACAATGTGCTGGAAAACATCTGGCAAAAAGGCGAAAGGTTCATGAAAAAGATCCGCTCATTGATTGAAAAACATGGCGTGGGAGTTGAACTGACCGGTGTGGCGCCCATGTTCTACATCACGTTTAAGAAGGACGACACTGGCGCATACAAAGGCAAGCGTAAGGATTTTTACAGTCAGATGATCCGAAGGGGATTCTTTTTCTCTCCATACCATCATGCATATATCAGCTTCCGGCATACTGAAGAGGACTTAAAGCTGACTTTGGAGGCAATAGCCAACTCTTTGGCCACCATAAAACAAGAATAGACTCCTCAAGTTAGTTTGGATGACCGCTACCCCCAAACAGAGATATGATTTCCCGGATTCTTCAGGCTTTTCGAGAAACCTGAGAAGGCTGGGAATTCATATCCACAACCATGCTCTATCGCTATCGAGGTTGAATCAATCAGCAAATCCACAAGGGTTTTCTCTTAAAAGTTTCCATAAAATGAGCGCAGGAATTACCGTGTGAAAAAATGGTTGACAGCCAGTTCTTTCATGGCGTACATTTGTATACTGTATACAAATGATTTGCAGTGGACTGACCAAAGTCTCTGTCGGCGAGGCCTGAATTAGACCCTCCAAGTATTCGCTCTGGCAGTCAAAATTAGGAGACAGTGATGAAAACCTTGAGAGATTTAAAAGTCCTTTCTCTGGAGCAGGCGATGGTAGTGCCATACTTGACTTATCGGTTGGCAATGGATGGCATGCAAATCATCCGTCTTGAAAATCCCGCTCAGGGTGATCCTAATCGCATGGTGGGGGACAATGTTCTGAATGAACCACGCATGAATTCCTATTTTCTTTGCATTAACGCGGGGAAAAAGGCTATCACTCTCAACCTCTCCCATCCCACCGGGCGGGAATTACTACTGCAGCTCATCAAAGAATTCGATGTAGATATATTTGTTACTAATCAATTACCTCGGAATTATAAAAAACTTGGTATTGATTATGAGATCCTCAAAACGGCTAAAGAAGATATAATATGGATGGGTATTACCGGTTTTGGCCCAGAAAGCGATGAAGGCGCTTATGATCCGGTTCTCCAGGCCCGATCGGGATTGATGGATCTCACTGGGGAGCCTGATATGGAACCTCAGGTTTTGGGCATTCCACTATCAGACCTTGGCACTAGCGAACACGCATACGGCTTGCTGATGAGAGCAATTTTCAATAGGTCAGTTACTGGCGAGGGCTGTAGGATTGACTTGTCTATGTTTGATTCTTCTGTTTCCTGGCTGGCTGTTCCGATAACTATGACGGCTTCCTTTGGAAAAAGTATTACTCGTTGTGGCAACACTCACGAATTTTTTGCTCCAGTTTCCGTTTATCAAACCAAGAACGGCTTCATCTATCTCGCTGTCGGAAATGACCGCCAATGGAAAGCAATGGTTTCAGCCGAACTGTTCAGTTCTCTCAATAAGCCGGAATATGAGAAAAACGCGGGTCGTATCAAGGATGTTGCAAGTTTAAATGTCGCCTTGAATTCAATAACACGCGAACACACTTCAGAGGAGTTGATAGAATTCTTCACAAGCGTCACTGTGCCTGTAAGCAAGATTAACTCTATCTCCGAGTTGATTTCCGAACCATCTGTTCGAAATCGGCTACTGTCGACTCAAGATCCCAAAACAAAAATCAGCGTCACTCTGACTCCGCCGCCGTTTATGACCTCTTTTCTCGAAGGCAATAATCGACAAATGACATTTCCCCCACGTCTTGGAGAGCACAACAGAGAATTTTACGGACAGTTGAGGCTTTCAGAGGAGGATTTGCTTAAATTGAGAGAAGATGGAGTCATTTAATTACAGAGGGGAAAGCTCAAGATGAATTCGAGCCAAAGAGAGATCGTCATGAACATTGTAGTTTTAATCAAACAAGTCCCTGGCAATTCCGACGTAAAGCTAGACCCCAAAACGGGTAACCTTATACGTGAAGGTATTGATGCGATTATCAATCCCGACGATCTTCAGGCGCTTGAAACAGCAATTAACTTAAAGGAAACTCTGGGAGCCACGGTTACTGTTTTGACTATGGGGCCACGCCAGGCAATTGACGCTCTTTCCGAAGCTATAGGAATGGGCGCCGATGGAGCTATTCTACTTTCGGATCGGGCATTTGCCGGCGCAGACACTTGGGCTACCTCTTTTACCCTTGGAAAGGCAATCCAACGAATTGGGAAATTCGACCTAATATTGGCCGGCCGTCAAGCCATCGACGGAGACACGGCGCAAGTGGGGCCTCAGGTAGCAGAATACTTGGATCTGCCCCAAGTGACTTACGTGTTTGATATCGAAACTGTTGAGAACGGCTACGTTCGGGTTAAACGTCGGCTCGAAGATGGCTACGAGCGAATTCAATGCTCATTGCCGGCACTTTTGACCATTATAGGCGGCCCGGTTAAGCCACGCTATCCAGAGGTGGCCAGGTTGCTTTCGGCATGCCATTCAAAGGCGCCCATTCAGGTTTGGAATGCCGCCGACATTGGTGTCACTACTGCTGATGTCGGTATGAGTGGGTCTTTTACACAGGTCGTCAAAACATTTGCCCCCAAGTTTGAACGTCACGGTGAATTACTGGAAGGCAGCGCAGTTGAGGTAGTTCACAATCTTATAGAACGCTTTAAG
>JAZDKD010000303.1:0-2804 GCA_043803345.1 Pseudomonadota bacterium | reverse complement strand
TATACGGTTTCATTTCGGTCGCGTACAGAAGGACGTGAATCTCCTTCCCAAATCCGTGACACGATTGCCCAACAGGTCAAGCCCCTGGCCTGAAGTCATCGTCGAAAAAATAGTCTTGTCCGTGCTTATGAAGCCATACTGATATAAGTCTCCGAATGCTGCCTCGATTACTTGGATATCAACGTTCGGTATCGCAACGGGGAAAAACTGTGAAAACCCCCCATAGATTCGACCAGCCGAAATCCCGTGCGCTTCAAGGTAGCGCTTCGGTTCGGCCATGAATTTCAATATCCGTATATGCAACACCGATAAAGTAGTGACCAGATTCAAAAAGAACTCTTTCTCATCCGTAGTCAAGTCTGTTCCAATCATTGAGTTTAACAGAATGCCTCTAAAAGACTCCAGCTTCTCGGCTTGGTAGTTCTCGGCAACTCCTCTCCAGCACTTCTCGAAGATGAAAGCAAACTCATCGGTAAGTATTTCTGTGCTCTTGACACGATCCTGCAATTCATTCATGTCTGCAGCCAGTTGTTCTGCAAATGCCTCCAATCGCCTGGTTTTGCTTGAAGGTATGTAGTCGGTCATCAAAGACGCTATTCCGCCGCAAAAAGGCGCTGTCGCCAACCCGGCCTTGAGAATATTGAGAATATGCTCCGCAGCATTACCGGTCGCTATTTGTTTAACCCTATTCGCCAGAGTGTCCCCTTGATCAGACATTGCTTTATCCTCCTGTCGTATAACGATAGAACTAACCGGCGGGCTACCGCCAATGAAACCGAGACGGGCCATCCACCGTCCGGTTGAGTGCTTTGTTCGGCGAAAGGAGCATCTTTATGACTACTAAAGAATTACTATAACGCATAGAGAAAATCTTTACTGAGAAACTATCCCGTAAAACAGGATGGGGCAAAAATGAAATATTGGTTGCTTACAAGGATAGCGTCAAAGAAGCACTCATGGAAATGATTGATTAATTCGCCGAACGCCTGAGCTAACCGGTGGCTGTAAGCCATCCGGTTGAGCGAATTGTTAACTGGAGATTTTTATGTTTTATTCTCTTCTTTCTTTGTTACGCCAAATGAAACGGAATTTTCAAGGACGCGCAAAAGTTCCCGTTGAGTCTTTTCGTTCAATTCAGCTTGAGTTCCATGAGCAACAGGAGTATAAAACTTCTCAATCTGAGTCTGTTTTAATTTCTTATAGCCTAAAGCCTGACCCATTTCTGAAAGCATATCAATGTGCTTATGTTCCCACTGTTCAAAATTCGGTGGTTGAGTGTGTAGTAGGTCATAATACTCATGCCACAATTGTAGAACTTTGGGATGATTTGCGAAGACCACATCTATCAAATTTAGTGAGTTCACACGTTCAAACGTTGGAGGCATGGATTTACGGTGAGCCATAAGACTAAGAAAAAGTCTAATTTTAGCTTCACGTTTTTCCTTACGGCTTTGATACCAAAGAGTGATAACGACAGCAATGATTGGACCGAGAACAACTGCGATAATATTCATAGTTTGTGTTTCCATATTTTATCTCCTATTTTACAGTTAACATTTAATAGAAGAATTTCGTTTTTTCTCCTATTTCAATCACACTATAGCATATTTTCACGATTTTAGGTCAATCATTTCGGGGAAATCTGGGCCTCCTGTTCGCTTTTTATATGTAATAACAGAAAATACGACATTCGTTTTATGTGGTCTTGGGATCAAAAAAAGGAGATCCTTTTCCTTTGTGCCCTACAATCCTGGACCGTCAATTCCTCCCGCCATCACGACGACAAGCATTGGGCGCGACCCGAGTAGCGCGTGCCAACTTGCCGAGGTCATACGGGTCTGCTTGAGCAGGATGCTCGCCATGATAGGTTTGTTCCCCATTTTTACGCCGCCTTAGCTGCTCCACGAGGAGCGGGGGCACCCTGTAAGAGACCCTGGGTGCTGAGATCCTCATCAATGTCTGGCCAGTGTATTCCGTATCCTGCTCCGGCGAGACGCCAGTTCGCCCTCTGCTCTGGCGTAGCGTGCAGCAAGCGTGGGTACCAGGCCAAGGGAACGGTTATGGTCCGTCCGTCGAAAAGATCAACACTGAGGGTGTCGTCAGTAACGCGCACATCCCTGACTCGTTCACCTGCCTTAGGTTCCAAAGTAATCATACCATGCCTCCAATAATCTTTGTTGGTGCTCAAAGGTAAGCGCTTCCAATCTTCTCAATTCTCTCGCCGGAAACCCAAGGTTATATGCCAAAGCGACAGGATTGAGCCAGAACTTGGCTGAAAAGGCGTCCCGGTCGATGTGGATATGTGGTGGT
This sequence comes from Pseudomonadota bacterium, assembly GCA_043803345.1. GTDB lineage: Bacteria > Desulfobacterota > Desulfomonilia > Desulfomonilales > Desulfomonilaceae > CAJBEZ01. The sequence goes on along the minus strand of JAZDKD010000303.1, from coordinate 494 downwards.
TCGTGTAAGTCGTGACTGACGAAGTAGAACCTGTACGGTCCTGACCTCAAGACTGCTGGGGACATTTTGCTATTCCTTGCCTATTATTCTGGCGAACATTTAATAGACGAAAACCATTTTTTGTCCTACTCCGACCACAATATAGCATATTTCGGGCGCTTTTAGTAAACAATTTTGGATGAATTCTTGTCTGCTTTTCGCTTTTGCCACGTAATAACAGGAAATGCCAAATTCGTTTTGTAGAGGAAATCGATCACAATGTCGGCATCAAGTAGCCATAATTTCAACGGGGCGTCCCTCTGACACCGTCAATCCGGTCTGCTGGATGAAGTCATCAATGTCGATCCTGTCTATTCCCATGATTTCTGCAAACTTGCCCCACGAAATCAGGCCCTTGCAGAGGAAGAAAAAGATGTGGTGCCAGGCAACGGTAATTAGATGTTGACAAGGGTATGGTCATTTGATAAGAGATTGTCATGGCTCGGAAACGCATT
>JAZDKD010000302.1:0-4689 GCA_043803345.1 Pseudomonadota bacterium | reverse complement strand
CTGGATTTATTTCTGGATTTATTTCTTGACCAAAAAACAACATTTATTTAATATCAAAAGGTTTAACATTTGGGGACTAAACATGGAATCACATCAAAGTTACGAAATAATATGGCATGGTCGAGGTGGACAAGGAGCTGTCACTGCGGCTAAGATGTTCACCGAAGCGGCGTACTACGCGGGATTCAAGGGTGTAAGCGCTAAACCCACATATTTCTCGGAAAGACGCGGGGCTCCGGTTAGCGTTCACACCCGCGTTTCAGTGGAACCGATCCGGACTTTTTCGAACGTCCTTTTCCCTGACATCGCCGTAGTGCTAGATGACAATCTTCTTGAAATGATCAATGTCACATCCAACCTGAAAACAGGTGGTTTGATTGTAATCAATTCAGCGAAGACCGCTTTTGAGCTTGACTTGCATGGGGAGTTCACAGTTGCGGTTTCCGACGCCTATCACTCTTCCCAGGAGGCTGGCTTAATAATTGAAGGAAACGTTCTGGTTTCAACTTCTATTCTCGGACCACTCGTGGCGTCAACAAACTTCGTGGGAATAGAGGATATTCGGAAGGCAATACAGAAAAAATTCAAGGGCAAGTCTTTGGAACGCAACCTGAAAGCGCTAGAACTGTCCTATCAAAGAACTACCGTCGTTGACCTCGTCACGCGCCTCGCCGTGGCGGAGGGATGACCCACTGAAACTTCCTTGAATTGGATGGCGCCATTCCTTCGGGTTGCTCAGGGGACATGAAGGCGCCGGGCTTTATTAGGATTTGCCCTCAATATGAGGTAGGTATTTGTTATTGAATGTTTCAGGAGTTTATTTTGTCCAAAGATTCTCATCCCATAAAGACTATTTCGAAACCAGCCAAGGGAGAGGCTGGCAAGACAGGAGACTGGCGATCTCAGACCCCTAGGATCGACCATCAGAAATGCTCCCAAAAGGACTCATGTCTGCTATGCTGGCTCTATTGCCCCGATGGGGTAATATCATCCACTTTTCCGCTTCAAATTGACCTTACTTACTGTAAGGGGTGTGGAATTTGCGCTGAAGAATGTCCTAGAAAGGCTATCGAGATGATTGATGGCAGGCAACCATCGAGTTGACCATTCTCGATATTAAAATTTCTCCGGAGAATTATCGTTTTTGGGTCGAGCCTTTTCTCACAAGCACGTACCCCAATGATAGGGTAAGGTTACAGACAGGTTAATATATGGGCCAAATAGAAATAATTACAGCAAATACGGCAGCGGCTTTAGCTGCAAAACTGTGCAGGGTTCAGGTCATCTCGGCATATCCTATAACCCCTCAGACACCCGTTACAGAAGAACTCGCTGAAATGGTGGAAAGTGGAGCTTTGAAGGCTGAGTACATCACTGTGGAAAGTGAGCATTCTGCCCTGGCATCTGTAGTGGCCGCCTCTCAGGTCGGAGCGCGAGTTTTTACGGCCACCAGCGCTAATGGGCTCCTGTACATGCATGAGATGTTGCATTGGGCGGCAGGCAGCAGAGTTCCAATCGTCATGGCGTGTGTAAACCGTGGAGTCGGGGCTCCGTGGACCATTTTAAATGATCAGCAGGACACAATTTCCCAGAGGGATACGGGATGGATACAGCTCTACTGTAGGAATTCACAAGAAGTTTTAGATACAATCATACAGGGCTACAGGTTGGCGGAGGAAATTGAAGTTCCGGTCATGGTATGTTACGACGGATTCATCCTGTCTCATGCCAGCACTCCAGTTGACGTTCCCTCTCAGGAGGAAGTCGATAGGTTCCTCCCCGGTTTCAAGGACAAATCTGGGATCAGCGACGGAACTCCGATGAATGTGAATCCACTCATCCTGAGTGACCCCAGGCCTGGTCCTGATGGGGCCTTAATGCCAGGTTACATGGAATTCCGGTACATGTTACAAAAGGACATTTTAGGGTCACTACAAACAATTGAATCGATTGACCGAGAATTTTCAGATGTCCTCGGCCGTAGTTGGGGCGGTTCGACATGGAAATATAAGATGGCCGATGCGGATCATGCAATGGTCAGCATGGGCTCACTGGCTTCCGAATGCACTATTGCCGCCGACATGTTGAGAGACAGAGGCGTCAAAGTTGGTGTTGTGGGTCTAAGGGCTTATCGGCCTTTCCCTGCTTCCAATATTATGGAATCTCTGTCGCGTTTGAAAACCGTAACCTTCTTTGAAAAGGACGTCAGTTATGGATTCCATGGGGCGGTCGCCATGGATTCGAAGGCGGCGCTCTACGAAACAGCCGCTCGACCGGCAGTGTCATCCTATGTAGTAGGTTTGGGAGGAAGAGACGTGAGGCCTGAACAGCTTGCCGAAGCTACATTAGAATGTGTGAAGGGCTCCACGGGAAACTATTGGCTTGATGTTCGGGACTAGCGTAACTCGATTGATTCCTGTCTGGCTCATTGCGCAATTCATTTTGAAAATTTACAAAAAGGTTTAGGATAGACTGTTATGGCGACAACTTCCATTAGACAATTACCGAAAACCGAGCTCATGATGCCTGGGACGCGCTCATGCGCCGGTTGCGGGCTGATGCTGACCTACAGGCATGCGCTCAAGGCCCTCGATGAGGGGAAAACCATAGTGGCCGTTCCGGCAAGCTGCATGACTGTATTACATGGCGTTTATCCGATTACACCGGTTAACGTGATTTGTATAAACAACCCCTTCGCAGCTACGGGCGCTGCCGCAACAGGCATAGTTGCGGGCTTGAAAGCCACTGGTAAAACCGGCTACACTGTTGTAGCGTTTGCGGGAGACGGTGGAACATATGACATTGGCATTCAGGCCTTATCAGGAGCATTTGAACGTAAAGTCAATTTCATATACGTTTGCTACGACAATGAAGGTTACATGAACACCGGAACTCAACGTTCTAGCGCAAGCCCTGTCGGAGCTGTGACATCAACCACTCCCATTCTTGCAAAATTGCAACAGAAAAAGGAGATGGTCAAAATAGTTGAGGCTCACAATCTACCTTACATAGCCACGGCATCGCCTTCTTATCCTTTCGATCTTTTTGACAAGTTCAAATTCGCAAAAGATGTTGAGGGTTCCAGATACATTGAAGTTCACGCTCCTTGCCCCCCCGGTTGGGGATTCCCCAACAAGAACCTCATAAAGATGGGCAAGATGGCTGTTGAATCGGGCATACATGTTCTATTCGAAATTAGGGATGGAAAGTTTAGCTTAACTTCGAGGTCTCTTGCGCTCGCCCACAAACGGCGAAAAAAGACGATATCTGATTACATAAAGGGACAAACACGTTTCCGAAAGATAACTCCAGAGCACATTTTTGAGTTACAGGCCTTCACTGACAAGCGATGGAATCAACTTGTGGAAAGGCATTTCAAGGATAACAACGGCGCTTCCTGATTCGAAAATCTGGTCGAAGAATGAACTTAACCCCTAAATTCAGTAAGTTGCTGCATGAGATTGATCTGACTCTTGTCAATAGTGGCTATTTCGACAGAACTTCGGGTGTGGAAAAACCTTCCGGTCAGATTGTGGCCCCCACCTATGTTTTTCCACAACTCCAGGAATTGCACAGAGAATCCCAAAATATTGATGCCAGTTTCTCTCAGTTGGCGTTTACGCTGAGCAACGAGTTGTTGCCGAGGCTACGGATGCTGGAAAGAGCAGCCGAAACATCGGAAGATATCAATATACTGTCCCAATTATTAAATCACACTGAGTCTCTTCTTTACGAAGTCATGGACAAAAAAGAGATGGCGCCCGTTTACGGCGAATTGCTGTCTCTCTACATTACAAGCCTCTCAATGAGCGCAGTTCCCGGTAAACAGCATCCTCTAATTCGCATGATTCTAAAGAATGTTATCAGGAGAAAGGCTCCGGAACTCCCCAAACAACTTGTTTTCAGAGCTTTGGCAAAATTGAGACGCACTATAACAGTCGCAATTATATCCAAGAGATATGCCGTCTATGTATTGGTGACAAGGGGCTTCGAGGTACTATCAAGGGGTGAGATTGATTTCAGGAGTTATGGCACGTCTCCCGAGGGTCTCGCCCTCCAAATCATGAATGTGCTCATAAAGGACGGAATCAAACTCTCGGATGTGACTGATGTTGTTTGCGGGGGCGGTGATCTGGGTCCGTTGACCGATGGCATTTATGTCCTCACTGAAAAAGTGAGGGACGAGTCCTGGAAAAGACTTCACAATAGTTCTTTGAACCGCGGGGCTCTTATAGCGTGGGAATTGGTCCAGTTGTTGAAAAGCCAGAGAGGTAATGGTCCGGTAAACGCTTCTTTGTGCAGCCCCTTATCATTCTCGACGCTGTCGACGCATGAAATGAATTTCCTTTTTCGGCCAGAGTCCAGGGCGTTGCAGCAGAGCCTCAAAGGATATGTCAAGGTTACCCCACTCAAATCAATAGCGGCCATCCTTTCAGAACTAAAGGGTCTTGAACAGGATCACCTGAATCTTTTGGTTTTAAGTCTTGACGAATTGTTTGCTTCAGTGGTCAGAAAGATTGGACCTCGTATCATAAGAGAACTTGCAGCCCAGGATGCTAACAAGATCCTTATCAACTTTGATTTCTCCAAAATTGTAGAGAACTTGAGGAGAGAGAATTTCGAAATCCCTTCTCAATTCCGACTGGCCTCAGTGGAAATGGGCACCGGCGTAATGGAAATCTGCGAGTT
>JAZDKD010000301.1:0-6428 GCA_043803345.1 Pseudomonadota bacterium | reverse complement strand
TCGACTTCTCACCTTGGTGAAGTTCTCGTATAGCGGTCTGAAAATCCTCTATCAGTTTAGCGGCTTGCGTCTTCAGATTATTCACCAAGTTTTCGGCAGCCTCAGCAATCTCCGCAACGAGTTCGCCGTTTGGGCCTTTCTTTAGCTCATTGGGAATGTCTATGCTCGATATTCTTGTATCTCGTATGACCCGTCTAAGAGATTCCACAGCTGTCGTAGTTTCTTTTTCCAGTGAATCAAAGAATCTTTTCTCAGCCAAAAAACCTTTCCATTTGCTCAAGGGACCTTCCAGTTCTTCAAGGCGTTTTAGCCGGACGGAGAAGTCTTGGTGTTCCGTTTCAAGTTCTTTTTCCGTCTGCTGCAAGCCACCCAGCGAGTGTATTTGGCGATTAAGATCGCGAATACGTTCCAAAAGGTCTTTCTCATGCCTTGAGATTTCATCGAGATCGGATCGGATCGCGTCATCAACGAGGCGATTTCTCGCGGAAACATCCTCCGCAATCGCATAGACTTCACGTTGGCTAAGAATCTGGGTTGGAAAGAACTTTGAGATATCAGGTATTTTGTTTCCTTCAATTACACAGGGCTGCTTTCCGCCTACGCTCTGAATCTTCCAGGTCTGCCTTTCTTTTTCGATATGCACAGTGATCGATGTGTCACCATCGACAGTACCCATTATTTTTTGGAAATTCTTACGAGGTTCATCTCCTCTTATGGACAACTCTTGGTCCAATGTTTTTCTGAGATACTCCGATATCGTTGACTTACCCGTCCCTCTACCACCAATTATTGTTGTAAGATTTGGGCTGAAAGTGAAATCCTGATCAGCCAAAAATTTCGCTCCCTTCACCTGGAGCCTGGTTATTTTAGGGTAAGCGTAAGCCCCCTCTGGACTCTCGGCCGAGTATCTTATTCTAGAAGCGGGATCCAGAAACGCTTGTCTGAGAGCCTCAACTGAAGGCTCGCCCATTTTGATCCAAGTGTGGCGGAATCCGATATAATTTTCTTTGGTCCCGTCAGGTGTTAGGGCTTTTGCATCGGAGGACATAATACAAGCAATGGGTCGTATTCGACGCCACGCAGGGTCACAATCTGCCCCGGCCCCGAACAATTTTTGCCAACCCTCTTTCATCGCGTCTGGTGCCTTGGGTACTTCTATGCAATACAGGTCACTATTTTTAAACTCATCTTGTTGTAACCAGTCTGCTATTCTAGCGTTATCGAAAATTCCAGCATCACTCTTGGAGTGGGGACAAATGACAATCCCTGACAAGAGTCCATTTTCGCCCTTTTTTTGAATGGTTTCCAAAATTTCTGTTAGGTTTTTCTTTGATCTTTCTGGGGTCCTGCCTTCAAACCGTGGGTGATCCACTCCACACTGCGTGAGAGTGTGATCTATGGTCTCTAGATCAGCTTTCGGATCAAAAAGTACCAAACAGTGGCAGCCTTTTCCGACATTTGCGTAAAACTCAAAGCCCGGAAACAGGACTATCCGATAATTAAATTTGGGGACCATATTCACGATGGACTGACGCAAGAAGGGAATAAATTGTTTTGATGCAAAGTTATGATCAGTGATGGCAATGACTTCTAAACCAGATTCATAGCACCGTTGTATGTATTCATCGGCGGCTATACGCATTCCGGCCTCATCGGTATCCATCTGCTGTCCTCGCCAATTTTGAGGCTCCGCCGGGGTGTGCATATGAAGGTCACATTTGTAAAACCTTGCCCCTCTATATTCAAGTAACGGCATATGCAATCCTCCCTAGTAATTTTCACGGGAAGCGCTCCAGGAGCCCGCTATCGCAAAACTTTAGAAGATTTAGATGCTTAAAGCAAGCCCAAACAGATTCCAAGAGGCCTTAGAACCAACATGTCGTGTGAACGAACGTCGTTTACTCTTAGTCGTGGGAGATGGTCTGGAGAAATTGGGACATAACAGTATGTTACAAGCGGGCGTGTCTCGTAGCCGATTAACCACTCTTAATCCAGGATTGAAGGAAAAGCCAGTTCAACGTCTTTTTGTTGCGGTAATGGCGAAGTCTTCCCCCCCATCTATCCGCCCTCACCTAATGATTCGTAAAAAATATTTCTTTTTCATTTGTCCTTGCTTGACACATGTCCGAATTAACATGAGGGAACGAAGTCTATTTATTGGCAAACAAAGGCGTATAGGGAGGCCCTCATGACTAAGAAAAATGACACAAAACCTGACATCTCTGTTATATCATTAGTTATATCTCATAGGCGGAAACAAGAGTTGTAGCGATATGAGCGATACAGTTGGGGTAAGGAATCAAAGTCATTCACCCCTGCCCATGTTCCGATAGCAGGCTGGATCAACGAAAATAATTACGCTTGTAACGGTTCTTGGTCATGCCGCTATAACACTAGTCAGATGGCCGCAACAATCCAAGGACAATCTATGAAATACAGTTCAGTCGAGATGGAAGGTTCTCTGATACCACCTGAAACAATTGACGAAATTGTTCTTGGCGAAGCTCCCGGTCAAAAACCGCAGGATTTCGGGTTATCCAAGAAAACCGACTTGGACAACGAGATAGCGGCGAGCTGGTCCGACGCACGTGGTTACTGGGCCGTATTCAAGGCGGCGCTGCCAAAACTTGAAAAAGATAGATCATCCGTATCCATAACCCGTGACTTGTGGATGTTACCACTGTTGCGCTCGCTCGGGTTCGCTGACATCGCCTTTTCCCAAAAAGCTGCCATTGTAAATTCAAAGACATTCGCCATATCCCACAGAGCGGGTGACACTGATCTTGGGCTGCCTATTCACATCGAAGGCTCCACAAACGAGCTTGATGAACGCCCACCAACCGGACGGCCCCGCATCTCCCCCCACTCACTTGTCCAGGAATACCTCAACAGTTCGGATCATCTTTGGGGCATTGTCACAAATGGGCTCAAATTCCGTATCCTTCGTAATTCCTCACGTTTGAGCAGACCTGTTTATCTCGAATTCAATCTCGAACAGCTCATGGAATCGGAACAGTTCTCCGAATTCGTCCTGTTCTACAAGCTTGTCCATCGGAACAGATGGCCAAAGGATTTAGAGTCGAGCCATGAGTGCCTCCTGGAGAAGTATTATCAAACAGGGATTGAGACTGGCGGCAGGATCCGGGAGCATCTCAGGGCAGGCGTAGAAAAGGCCATCCTGATATTTGGGAATGGCTTCCTTTCTCACTCGGACAACACATCGTTACGGGATAGCCTTCGAGGTGGTTCGCTGACGGCATCAATTCAAGAATACAGGACATGCTGACCGAAAGGGCTATCGAATTGCAACAGGCTCACGAGCGATTACGCAAAACCATTAAATCTCAACGTATCAACATCAAACCACTATTCCCACCGGATGAGGTTGCTGTATCAATAATATTGCCAAGACCGCGGCGGTAAATCTTCAATATGATATTAGCCCAAGATAATCGTTCTTAATCGATTCGATGAGGAGTGTTTTAGCGCAGAAATCGTCTGGAACTGGATAGTGAACAACTAAAAACATAAGGTGGCAATAGGAATGACTACAGAAACGGAGTTCATGCGTTGGGCCTCATGTGAAGAGGGCCAGTTCTTCGAACGTAAATCGGCGCTGGATAGATCCGACAGTCGCACCAAGCAACGTCCTACAAAGGATATTGCCCGGGACATAGCAGATACGCTTGCGGCAATGGCAAATGCTGATGGCGGTGAAATGGTCATTGGCATTGAAGACAATGGCCTGATCACAGGAGTGCCACATCCTGAAGATAAGGTTAAGTTGTTGCTAGGTGTGCCAACTGACCGCAATTACATTAATCCAGTTTTATCGTGCAAATCTAGAGTCGTTCTAACTCCGGAGGGGAAAAAGCTTCTCCATTTCAATGTTGACTGGAGCCCGAATGTGCATCAACTGGCCGATAGTCGTTACTTGTTGCGTGTACGTGACGCAAATGCGCCTTTCCGGGCTGACCAAATTGCCGCCTTGAAAGCAACCAAGAGTCAAGGACTATTGGAACGATCTTTTCCCCCTGGGGTAAGGATTTAGGATGTTGATCTTGATTTAGTTCGCAAGTTACTCAGCCAACTTTGGGGAAATTTATCAGAACATGACATCCTCAGGCACTATGGTTTGATCGAACGCCGCAACGACGAAATTATGCCCACATTCGCTGCGCTACTTTTGTTTGGAAAAGACCCCGAACGTTGGCATCCACGATGTGGTGTAGATTTTATTCGTTGGGACGGCATCGAGCGTAAACACGGAAACGAATTAAATATCATTAAACGGATCCGCATCGCAGAGCCACTTTCCATCCTTATCAAGGAATCGCAAGAAGCTATCCGACCTTTCATCCGCGAGCGTAAACAGTTGCATGACTTATTTTTCAGTGAAAAACTTGAATATCCTACTTTTGCGTGGCAGGAAGCAATCGTAAATGCGGTGGCTCATCGTGACTATAGCCTTCATGGCTCGTCTATCGAGATATGGATGTTCGACGATCGTATGGAAATTAGGAGTCCTGGGCCACCTCCAAGCCCTGTAACCATAGATGCCCTTAACCGGAGCGAGAGTGTTCATTTTTGCCGTAACCCCTTAATCGTTCGAGTTCTAGCAGATTTAAGGTACATGCTCGATGTTGGTGAAGGTGTTCCTCGGATTTTTACAGAAATGCATCGGGCGGGCTGCTATCCTCCCCGGTTCGAAATAACCGGTGGATTTGTTTTTGACGTTACGCTGCGTAACGAACCAGTTTATGATGAGACTGTTTTAGAATGGCTTCGGAAATTCAATGACGTAGCGCTATCCGGTGACCAGAAGCGCATCTTGGTTTATGCGCATTCCCACGGGGGCCAATTTACAAGTCGCAATTATCAGGACGTAATTAGGACAGACATATATGGAGCTTCCGCTGCAATAAAGGATATGATTCGAAAAGGGGTAGTAAAACTGGCCAAGAAAAGGGGAAAACTTTATGAGGTTAGCGAACCTTTGGTAGCATCTTTTGAAGTACCTCAGGCATTGGTTCCTTTCTTGCCTACTTTACTGACCAAAGGAAAGTTAACTAACCAAGATGTCAGACAAATCACCGGGATGTCCCGCAATAGCGCAGCAAGGTTATTGAAAGAATTAGTCTCTATGGGTTGGCTCAGTTTCTCGGGTAAACGTGGCGCTGGATCATGCTATTACCCTACCTCTGGTTTATTGCACCAGTCTCCCATTGCACCAAATCCGCCGGACGTTGGTGCAATGATCTTTGACGATGGTGCAACAAAAAAATGAAACAACATCAGATGGTTGAAGAAGGGCATTTTGCGTTAACGAAGAACATAGTAGCTCATGAAATTTTTTATTGTGGCGAATTCGCCGTAATTAAGAATCAAGCAGGCTTAAACAGCTATAAAATAATTATCAACGGGTGGCCGGGAAAAACCAACCCAATTGGCAGATAGGCAAAAACTGGAAGACGCGACGGAACATACGCCCACAAGGATCAAAAAGCTAAAGTAGCTACTCGGCCGATAAAGAACTATGGATAATCGCCATCAGGTTGAAAAACTTTGAGACAATGAATCCGGAATCCATCCTCAAAACACTGGAAGAAAACAGGGACATAATCCTGAGTTTTGGGGTTCGTCAACTTGGCGTGTTTGGTTCATGCGCCAGAGGTGAACAGACAGAGACCAGTGATCTGGATTTTCTCGTTGAATTTGATGACCCCACGTTTGACAATTATTTTGACCTAAAATTCTTTTTGGAAAAACTATTTGATTCCCAGGTGGATCTGGTCATCAAAGACACCATCAAACCCAGGATACGTTCGACTATCCTTGCGGAGACGGTTTATGCGGGATTATAGGCTGTACCTCGATGATATCCTTAAGTCATGTCGCTGCCTCCTGGTAACGAAGAAATGATTGACAATATTAGGGAAGTCCATAGTCAGATAGAAAAGATACGGTTCATACCACGCTCTGATTTGGGCCGGAAACTGCTGGAGCTAAGGAAAAAGGCAATTGATGAAGGAATGCAATTGCTTTCGGCAGATGAAATACTGGAAGAAGTAAGACGTCGGCGTGGGGAGCAAAATGACGATGAATCACCCGTTTCTTGTTATTTCTGTCGGTCTTGCCAGTAGCGGACCTGAGTTGAAAATTTCACTATTAAAAAACTAGCCGCCATGTTTTAATACTAGGGGCGACTGTTAAAGACCTCTTTAATAACGGAGCAGGACAATGAATCGCGGTCTTCAAGGACGCATGGTACGTCAAACCACAGCCTCTGAGCCCTTCGATGCTCTTGTCCCGTTTCCTCTACCACCGGACCCACCTCTGGAGGTTGACCTGGACCTCCTGGAGCGAGCCAACCGAGCTGTGGGACGTCTAGATGCCCTCACGCTACTTCTCCCAGACCCTTCCCTCTT
>JAZDKD010000300.1:0-12052 GCA_043803345.1 Pseudomonadota bacterium | reverse complement strand
CAGGAAAACGGGTGACATCAAAAGCGAGGCTACCGCCCTGGGAAATATTGGAATGGTTTCCCAATCGTTGGGGAATTACCCTAAGGCGCTAGAACATTACGAAAGGTCTTTGGCCATTAAGACAAAGTTGGGGGACGTGAGTGGCGAAGGATCCGCTCTCAACAATATCGGCAACATATACATCAAACTGGGGCAATATCCCAAGGCAATGGAATATTTGGAGCAATCCCTAACAAAAAGGAAAAGCATCGGGGATTTAAGGGGTGAAGCATCCGTACTTGTAAACACTGGTGCGGTGTACAGGTTGCTAGGCCAGTATGCAAAAGCATTAGAATCGCATGAGAAGTCCCTTGAAATTAGGAAAAAGGTTGGCGATGTAAGAGGTGAGGCGAATTCACTGGTCAACATTGGGCTGGTTAATAATGCTTTAGGCAAATATTCTAAGGCTCTGGATTGTCATAATCAGGCGCTAGAAATATATAAGAAAATTGGAAATATTCAGGGAGAGGGCGACTGTCTCAACAACATAGGAAATGTCCACTTTTCACGAGGCCAGTATACCAAGGCGCGTGAATGTCATGAAAAATCTTTCGAAATCAAAAAAAGAATTGGAGATATCGCTGGGGAGTCCTCGTCACTGAACAACATTGGGAACGTTTATTTGAGTCTGGGCCAGTATCCCAGGGCGCTGGACTCTTATGAGCGGTCTATGGAAATAAAAAAGAGGATCGGTGATGTTAGGGGTGAAGGCCTATTATTGTCGAACACTGGTATAATTTACAGGAAGCTTGGTCAACCTGAAAAAGCTTTAGAGCATTACAGGCGTTCACTTGAAATAAGAAAAAAGATAGGAGACCCGGAGGGCGAAGCTGCGACGTATTCTCTCATAGGATTGTTGTACGCCGACATGGGAAAACACTCAGATGCTCAGGCAGCCCTCGAGAACGCTCTTCAAATAAACAAGACCATCGGAAAACCAACCAAAGGAGTGGAAAACAACCTGGCCAGTCTTTTTCTCGACAGTGGTGATCTGTCAAGAGCCGAGATAATTATTAACTCTTCCGGTTATGACTCAACAAAAGCCAGGTTGAGTTTGCTCAAGAAAGACTATGTCTCGGCCGCGAAGTATTATGAAAAAGGGGTTACCGCTGCCGAGAAATCAGGAAACACAGACGGACTGTTTATTAGCTATACCGGATTCGCCACTGCCAATGAGGCTTTGGAGAATTATGAGAAGGCCGAAGAATATTACGAGAAGGCCATGAATCTTCTCGAAGAAGTACGGTCAGGGCTCTTGCCCTCTGAACGAAAAAATTTCTTTGAAGTCAAGATGGGTGGATTCTCCCGAATAGAGCCGGCTAAAGGACTAACCCGAGTTCGTATGAAACTTAATCGACAGGACGGAGGAATCCAGGCGCTGGAGGTCACCAAGGCAAGAGCGTTCGCCGATCATTTGTCCGAGACTTCGGCTTCGGGGGCGTCTGGAATTCCAAAGGAATCAATGGAAAAGGAACAGGCGCTTGTGAACAGGATGGCAGCTCTTAAAAAGGACCTTGCAAAGACTGACAGGCTCAAACAATCGGCTCGTTACGAGATTCTGTCCGCAGAGATAAAGGATGCCGAGGCCGATCTGAGTTCTTTTGTGGACAGTCTCTGGAAAAAATATCCAGCATATGCGGCGGTGAAATACCCGCGGCCGATAGGAATAAAGGATTCAGGTCTTGAGCCAGAAGAGTGCCTGGTTATGTTCGACGTTTCAAGTTCAGGGGTAATGATAAAGTTGATTCGTGAAAAGAAGGAGGCCGAAAGTTTCTTCAAGAAGTGGGATGTTGAAGACTTAGCCAAGGACGTTATGAAGTTTAGGGCGCCATTTGAGAATAGGAACCTTAAAGAATTTGATCCCGAACTCGCTTCTACTCTGTACCGCAAACTCTTGCAGGCTGTGCTTGTTGATGTGCCAAAGGGAACGCCTCTGATCATTATCCCGGATGGAATTCTCGCTGTATTACCTTTTGAGGCCTTGGTGACAGGCGGTAAAGCGACATGGAAGAAATTGGAAGGTAAGGATTGGCCGGAGCAGTTCACTTATTATCCTGAAGGGATAACATTCTTGGGAGATGACCATCCGATAAGTTATTACCAGTCCCTTTCGGCTCTGACGCTTGTAAGAAAGACCCGTGGGAATGAGAAACCCAAGGATAGCCTGCTGGTGCTAGCTGACCCGGTTTTCAGTCTCAATGACAAACGAGCGCAACTGGTTGGCCCAACCAAATTGGCTCAAAGTGAAAAAGAATATAACGTTAGATTGATGCAAGTTGTTGAAGAGAGCGGTGGACTGAAATTCAATCAATTGCCCGAAACCGGGATTCTGGCAGAGAACCTTCAAAAAATTTATGGAGCTAACTGCCTCTCTCTTACGGGCCTAAAAGCCGATAAATATGATTTTCTGAATAAAGTGGCGCCCCGGCTAAATCAATACGGAAATGTAGTCTTTGCGACTCATGGAGTAGTGTCTAATAAGACCGCCGGGCTCATGGAGCCGTTTCTTGCTTTAACGATGGTTCCTCACGGCACGGATGGCTTCCTGAAGATGTCTGATATTCTAACACTTAAGATGAATGCCGACGTAGTAGCGCTGACGGCATGTCAGACCGGTTTGGGCAAGGAACTCTCCGGAGAGGGCGTAGCAAGTATGGGTTATGCTTTCCAATACGCAGGGGCTAAATCGGTGCTCATGTCGCTGTGGGAGGTAGAGGCTTCGTCGGCTGTGACACTGTCGGAGAACTTTTTCAAGTATCGTAAGTCAGGCAAGGGGAAACTTGAATCGCTGTTGAAAGCAAGGGAAGACATACGCAATGCCGGTTACAGGCATCCGTTCTTCTGGAGCGGATTTATTCTTGTTGGGGAAACGTCTTAGTTAATCATTTGATTGAGAAACCATTAACCGGAAGGTGAGGTATCTATTTATGAAAAGAACCATGTATGGGCTGACAATGTGTGTCCTGTTGCTAGGGATGTCGCCGGCGTTTCAGATTCAAACGGTTTTCGCTTATACTGTGGACGACCTCCTGAAACTCACAAAACAGATTCAAAACGAAAATCCCGGAATAGAATTTAAACTAAGAACTGACAAGGCTGAATACAAGGTGGGGGAAGATGTCGTAATCGAATTTATGGCCGACAAGGATTGTTACGTGGCGCTCATCGACATAGGGACTAGCGGGAGAGCCATAATACTATTTCCTAATAAATGGCATCCTGACAACAAGGTTGAGAAGGGTAAGCCTTACTCGATTCCAGCGACTGGAAGCAATTTTTCATTCAGAGTTATGGGACCTGGAGGAGAGGAGCACATCAAGGCGTTAGCCAGTGTGGATCCGGTACTGTCCAAGGTTGAATCTCTGCAGGAAGAACTCAAGCAACCTGTCGAGACCAAGCCGGAAAAGGGGCAGGTTTTTCTCAGCATGAAGGACCCCGGAGTAGTCTTAAAAGACGTCGGGATTGTGTTTCAGAAGTTGGATCCCAGTAAGTGGGCGACGGTAGATTATACTTTCAAGATCTCTGAGCAGACAGTGGGAACCACGCCTTCCCTAGAAACTAAGCCCACAGTCGCGGTTACAAAACCTCCGCAGGCGTCGGAGGTATTCAAGGGCAAGAGCGGCACATATGAGGTTTGGTATGATCCGGCAAAATGGAAAGTAGCGTCTTCAGAAAACCCCGTGGCTGAAACAGGTTTCTTACATTCAGTCGGAGACATCGCTGTTAACGTAGTTTTCGAAAGAGCACAGGGATTTCCAAGAGCGAATCTCAAGAAAGCATTCTTGAACAACCTGAAAAAAGTCGCTGCCAATGAGGTAATCAAGGAAGACAAAGAATTAAAAGTGAACGGCGCCGTTGTGACATCAATGACAGTGGATTGTAGTATAAATGGAGTAGGTTTCACATTCCTGTCGTATCTTTGGGTGGGAGAATCCGAAATAATTCAGGTAATTAGCGGAACCACTCAAAACCTTTTCCCAGAGTTCAAAGATGACATCGAGAAGTTATTGAACGGACTGGTAATTCTGAAACCTTAGGACAAGTTCAAGAAGTTGGAGATGACCGGCTGTGCGGGCTCTGAACGGTCCCAAACGGTGATTTCTCAGGTCAGAATTCGTTCGGTAATACGAATAAGTTTATTAGCGTGTGAATCAAGAGTGGAAAGACTCAAGACGTTGGGATGTTTAACAATCGATCAAGAAAAAATGAGTGGAGAGCGAGGTATTGACCATGAAGAGGACAATGTTTGTACTGACAATGTGCGCTCTATTGCTAGGGATGACGACACCATTTCAGATCCAAATGGCTTTCGCATACACAGCGGAAGAGTTGCTGAAGCTTACAACACAGATCAAGAATGAAAATCCCGGAATTAAATTTGACATAAAAACCGATAAAGACGAATACAAGGTAGGGGAAGACGTAGTAATTCGATTCAAAGCCGATAAAGACTGTTACGTGGCCCTTATTGACGTTGGAACCAGCGGGAAAACAATAATACTCTTCCCCAACAAATGGCATTCTGACAATAAGATTGAAAAGGACAAGACCTACACAATCCCACCACTTGGAAGCGACTTTGCTTACAAGGTTTTACCGCCGGCCGGAGAGGAGCATATAAAGGCGATAGCCAGTGTGGATCCTGTGTTGTCCAAGATTGCATCCCTGCAGGAAGAACTCAAGCAGCCGATCGAGACCAAGCCAGAAAAGGGTCAGGTGTTTCTTAGTATGAAGGATCCTGGATTGGTTCTGAAAGACATCGGAATTGTTTTTCAGAAATTGGATCCCAGCAAGTGGGCGACAAAAGAGTATACTCTCAAAATTGTTGACGCAGGCGCGGTGTCAACATCTCCTCCGGAACCGCCACCGAGTGTGACTCCTGTGACAAAACCTACTGAGGGGACAGAGGTCTTTAAAGGTAAAGACGGGTTCTACGAAATACGTTATGACGCGACAAAATGGCAGGCATCGCCTGGCCCCGGAGATATTGCCGAAACAGCTTTCAACCATAAGTCCGGCGATGCGGACGTACTTGTCTTAGTTCAACCAGGCCAGGTCTCGGTTCCGATGGAAACGATTAAGCAAGCTTTCCTGGAAATCATTAAAGGAGTCGCATCCGACGTTGTGGTTAAGGAAGACAAGGAAATCCAGGTTAACAACACTACAGTCACTTCCATCACGGTGAATGGCAAAAGTGAGGGAACTCCTTATTGTTTCCATGGTTACCTGTGGAAGGGCGCCTCCGGCGTGGTTGATGTCGTTGGTTCCTGTCCTGAAAGTGTTTATCCTCAGTTCAAAGATGACATTGAAAAATTTTTGAATGGGCTGGTAATACTTAAACCCTAAACAAATTAAGAAAGACAGGCGCTTCCGCATAAAGAAGTTCCTATCTTTCGGAGTTTATTATGCGTTGAGATCCGCCAATGAACGGTAAACCAACTCAGCCGAGTTCATTTCAGTGGACGACTCTGATCGGAGTAAAAGACATTCACCCATTTAGAGTTGCCCAATATGTCGATCAAATTTGGCCTTTGTAAGAATCTGAATAGGTTAACGAATATGTTTATCAAAGGATGCTTTAAGCCACTTTCAGGGAATTGATACAAACGTCAGGAGGCTTAGGATGGGCCGTTTATATAGATTTTTTGCATTCATTGGATTTCTGGCCATAGGTCTGGTTTGTGTCACGGGCGCGGGGCATTGTCAGGATTGCGGAAAGACAAAAGATTGGAAGGATATCTATGTTCTTCCAACTAACCCAAACCCTCAGAACAACATAAAGTTGACGCTTTCAGCCGAAAAACAATCTCTGAAGCCAGGGGATGAACTTAAACTAACATTTTCGGCCGACAGAGAATGCTATCTGACTCTTATAGACATGGGAACGTCAGGAAAGATACTGAGGCTTTGGCCAAATGACTATTCGGGACAAGACAACCGAATAGACCCCAACACTCCAAGAAGTTTCCCCAGCTCCGCAGACAAATTCAGGTACAGGGTTGCCGGCCCAGATGGCGCCGAGCGCCTTATAGGTTACGCTACTTCTGAAAAAGGAAAGATTCTTTCTGAGCAGGAATTCCAAAAACTCAAAGACACGGGCTTCAAAGAGTATCCCGGTAGCGCCAAGGACCTTGCCATTCAATTTCAAAGGCGCACTGAAATCCTTGGGTCAGGCATAAGCTGGGGGACAGTTCAGACCAACGTTTGCATAAGCTCAGGTTTAGGTTCGCCACCACCAGTTGCAACTACTCCGAATTCTAAAGTTTATCTGCTGGCAATCGCAGGGCACGGAAATTTCGACAATAGGCCTGAAGACAATTCAACGGATAGGCTAGTCGAGATACTGGGCTACAAGGCAAATATCGAAAAGTCTAATATAAGAATGTTGAAGGAGCCTGAATCCGACTACAAGGGTGTTTCTTCGGGTTTTAGATGGCTCGCTTCCAGCACTCAACCCGAAGATACTGTCATCGTGTACTTCACAGGGCACGGCGGCAATGACAGGGGAGAAGGATTCCTTGTCCTGTATCCAGGGCAACAAAAAGGTATGTCTAAACAAGAGCATCTTCGAAGAAAAATTCTCCTGACCAAAACTGAATTTGGTTCGTTTATCAAAAAAATCCCGGCCCGAAAAAAGATTCTGATCGTGGACTCTTGCCATGCGCGTGCCATAACTAAAGGTGTTCGAGCTGACGAGGGGGAGTTCATACCTAACTACTTGTCGTGGCCTGAATCTGAAGAAGAACCACCTACCATGGCCGACAAGAGCGGTCCCCCTAATTACGGCAACGATCAGGAAGCATTACTCGCTGCTTGCCGGAAAGAGGAGGTATCCTACTCACACCCACGACTTAAAGGAGCTGTTTTCTCCTACTTTCTTATTGAGGCCATAAAACAAGGCTGTGCCAACCTGGAAGACGCCTTTTCCCGAGCTAAGGAGAAAGCCGCTGAACATTACCGAAAGAGTCCAAAGATAAAAATACCGCCCAATCCGTGCCTAGTGGACCCTCATGGCTTGGTGAAAGATTTTAGGTTTAGGAATTAGCGAAAGTTAATTTGGAAGCGTCTTAGTCGTCGTGGTTCATGCATTGACAGTTCAGGCAGACCTCTGGAAAGGAGAATTTCATGCGACTAATATTTAGAGCGCAAATATTAATCTTAATATTATTATTGGCCTTCCCGTTTTTCGCTCCGGCAGAGGAAAACCAAGTGTATGTCGAAACCCTGGTACGTGACAACAGCGCTTTCGCTATAGATCTCTATAAGAAACTTTTTACAAGGACAGGAAATATTTTTATCTCGCCTTACAGTATGTCCACGTCTCTGGCAATGACATACGCCGGAGCCCAAGGGAACACTCGAAAACAGATGGCTAACGTCCTCAGGTTCTCGCTCGAGCAAAAAAGTCTTGACCCAACTTTTGATTCGCTTAGCTCGACTCTTGAAAAACTTTCAGGCAGGGGTCTTGTGTGTTTAAACATGGCAAATTCGCTATGGACTCAAAAAGGTTATAATATTTTGCCTGAATATCAGGACCAGTTAAAAACATATTACGGCGTCTCAACCGTTTCGCTGGATTATCAGAGTCAACAGGGAGAAGCGATTAAAAAAATAAATGGGTGGGTCGAGGAAAAAACTCAGGGCAGAATCAAGGACATCATCACCCCAGAAGCAATAAATTCCAACACCAAAATGGTCTTGACGAATGCAATATGTTTCCAAGGAGCCTGGGAACAAAAGTTTGAAGATGATTTGACGGAAGACTCCAAGTTCTTTGTTTCATCAGGTAATTCTACCGAGATACAGATGATGAGACATACTGGAATGTTCAAATATTCCGATATTGAATCCCTTCAAATACTGGAAATGCCTTATGCCGGCAATGAACTTTCAATGATAGCGCTACTTCCAAGAGAGACCGAAGGACTCAAAGCGATTGAAAGCGACATTTCGAGCGAGAACCTGAACCTGTGGAAGAATAAAATGGCTTCGACTAAAGTCTTGGTACAATTTCCCAAGTTCGAAATATTGTCTTCGTTCGAACTTTCCGATGAATTGGTTTCAATGGGAATGATCGACGCTTTCAACTCTCGAGACGCCAACTTTGAAGGCATTGCTCCCAGAAAAAACGAACCTCTATTCTTGTCCGCTGTTATTCATAAGGCTTTTGTAGAAGTGGACGAGGAGGGAACTCAAGCCTCCGCAGCGACCAGCACAATGGCCGCAGATGGGATATCATTCCATGACAAGCAAATTCCGGTATTTCGAGCCGATCACCCTTTCATTTTTCTCATACAGGAGAATCAGACGGGGTGTATTCTTTTCATGGGCAGGGTATCCGAACCGACTAAAGTAAAGTAAAGAAAACAAATGCGCAAAAAAACATCAATTAATGTGACCAAAAGAATCCGTATAACAGCCAGCTCAATCCAAAGGCCTTGCAATAGAGAATCAACATGCCAGGTCTTAACAGAATTGTGATTCTCTTGACTTATCTAGGAGGATAAAGATGTTTAGGATATTTCTTCCAATATTGATTTTGCTCTTTGCTTCCCATACTGGGGCCGTGGCTGAAACATGGGAGGACTTCCAAAAACTCAAAGCTGCTGAGGAAGAATCTGCGCCGGTTCCAAAGAGCGGGCCCAAATTGATTCCCAAGGACGTGGTAATTGAGAAGTTGAAGACTGAATGCCAAGTCACATACAGCAGTGACGCTCTGCTGTTTCACTTTGGACAATCAGTGCTAAAGTCTGATTCTATGCCTAACCTGAAGAGCATGGCGGAGGCCCTTATACAAGCCACCACTGATCCCGAACTCTCCAAGATCAGCCGTTACTATGTCGATGGCCACACATGTTCGATAGGAGGAGCCGAGATGAACTGCAGGCTCTCATGGGCCCGCTCAAACGCTGTTATAGATCATCTACTCAAACTGGGAGTTCCTAAGGAAAAGCTAGTAGCCAGAGGGTACGGTCTAGAACATCCCGCTCATTCGAATGATAGCGAGGATACCCGCATGCTCAACCGACGGGTTGTCCTGAAAGGAGACTGCAAGGAAGCGTCATCAGGTCAGGACCCTACCCCTTGTTCAATGTCGGAAAAAGGTTCGACCAAACCCCAGAATCGATCCCAGGATCAGCGGGTTTCTCCTAGCTTGGAGGAAACTGCGGGTATTCGGAGCGGTTCCAAGCCCCGCAAGACAGATGTAAAGGTAGCTCCAGAGTCGTCGGGTAAGGGTAATGATCAGCGATCCCTGCCCAGAGGGTTCAGGAGGATTGATTAGGGTTTAAAGCAAAGCTTAAAGTCAAGAAAGACGGAGGACAGAAAAAATGACGTTAACAAAGACAATTACGGTAATGCTTAGTTTGCTCCTGCTGGTTTCCGCGGATTGCAATCGGCTGAGTTGGGGTGGCCCACTAGAAGACAAACTCATGAAGGAATTCGGGTCATTATACCCTGAAGCAGTTGAGAGCACAGATTTGACCCTAAAGAAAATTAAGGATTTAGTCGCCCAGAAAGCGGATGTAAACGTGAGAAACGCCAAAGGTGACACGCTTCTAATTACCGCGACACTGGGAGGCGACATAGAGATGGCCAAACTTCTCATTCAGGGAGGGGCTGACGTCAATCTCAAAAGTTCTAAGGATGGGCTGACGCCACTAATGGTTTCGGCATATAATGGCGACATGGAAATGATCGATCTGCTCTTAAAGAATAAAGCTGATGTCAACGCTGCGAACCAGGAAGGCCAAACTGCGCTGTTCCAGGCGGTAGAACGCGGTGATTCGGATGTGGTGAAAAAACTGTGTGAAAAAGGTGCTGACGTGAATTACAAGGACCCTAAACAGGGACTGACAGCGCTCTTGTTGGCCGTAAGTCTAGGTGATTTGGATATGGCGCAGGTCCTTTTCGGAGCCAAGGCCAAGGTTAATGAGGCGGACAGCAAGGGGAACACACCTCTTATGGTAGCCTCAGCCAATGATGATACCGAAATGGTCACCTGGTTAATCAAAAATGGGGCCGAGGTCAACGCAAAAGCTGGCTCAAAGGGGATCACGGCTCTGATGGCAGCCGCTGATAGTGGCAACCCTGAGGCTACAGAAAAGCTGGTGGCCAAAGGGGCTGACATTAACGCTAAGACCCCTGATAGCGATTCAGCCCTCCTTTTGGCAACTAACGCAGGCAATCCGGAAACGGTAAAACTCCTTCTAGACAAGGGAGCAAAGGTCGATGAAGCTAATAATGAAGGATATACGCCGATCATAGTTGCGGCGAGAGACGGGAACCTGGATGTCGTAAAGCTGTTGATTGATAAAGGAGCCCAGATTAACGCAAAGACCCAGACGGGCGCTACAGCTCTAATGTACGCTTCATTTCTACCGGAGAATGACGACGTGGTAAAGATGTTGCTGGAAAAGGGAGCCGATGTGCATATTAAAGCTAACAATGGAGTGACAGCATTGCAATTGGCTGGTGTAACCGGGGATAAGAAAATCCTTGAACTCCTAAAAATAGCCGGAGCCGACGGCCCAAAAAAACCAGCTTCTTCTAAGAAATAGACTAGAAAGCCTATGGAATTATGTCAAACGTGTTGAAACATAGGGCGCTGCTGAGGAAGCGCTCGACGCAGATTTCATGTCAGAATCTTAGGGTCACTGCGAAGAACTCTATTAAGGGTGACCTTGAATTCAACTCTTTGAGTGACCTGGAGGTGGAGCGGCCATGAAATTTTTGAAACAAAACCGGTATATTGAATTAACGCTTTTTGTCGCTGTGACAGCCATAGTGGTATGGTGTTCGGCGCCAGCGTGGAGTGATTCTAATTTTCAAGAGAAGACGGTTTCCACGACGTCAGAAGCCCCAGGACTATCGAACAACGATGATTCGCCCATGGTTCCAAATTATGGCAGGGGGGGAGGAGGGGGAGGGCGAATGTCCAGGCCTTCGGCTCCAAGAGTTGCGCCTCGTCCGGTTTCCCGGCCTTCGTACTCAGCCCCAAGAGTTTCTCGTCCTGTGAGCCAGCCACGCTACACTGCGCCGAGAGTTTCGCGCCCCGCAACTACGCCCTCTCGAACGAGCGTGAGAACCCAGCCGACTCGGCCAACTACGCCTACCAGCTTGAGAACGCAGCCGGTTCGACCGACCACATCTAGCACTGTTCGGACCCAACCGGTTCGTCCAACCACGCCGATCTCGAGCGTGGGGAGGCATCCAATTACCCCGACAACACCCACTGGCTCGGGACTTGTCCGCCGCCCCCCTTCATCGGTAACTTCAACCAGCGGTCAGAAGCCAGGAACTAAACCACCTACATGGGTAAGCTCCACTGGCGGTGGAAAGCCGGTTTCAACGGGCTCGTCTGGTGTCATCAAACCGGGTAAGATCCTTGTTGATCCGGTTGGATCAATTGGTGGTCGAGGCCCCGGAGGTAGGGGTCCAGGAGGAGTATGGGTAGGCCCAGGTGGTCCTTGGGGTCCACGGGGGCCATGGGTTAGAGGTCCATGGGGACCATGGGGTAGACGTGGACCATGGGGTCCGTGGGGAAGACCATGGATACCCATTGTGTTCCCAGTAGTTGAGCCCACTGAACCAGTAGAGATATTGACTGAGCCCGAACCCGTAACTGTTGTGACCAGCACGCAAGTTGAAACCCCTTCTCCGCTTACAGATCCATGCGCCAGGATAAAACGGGATTATGCTTCGTGGGATCCTGGAGATCTCAATCAAAAAGGTATGGAAGAACTTGACAAGAACAACATCAGGATTGCCCTGTGCTTGTTTGAGTTGGCCCTCAAGCGACTGGAAGCTGGCGGCCGGACAGAAGAACCCTTGACGGTGAATGTCCTGGAAAATCTTGCAAAGACCTATGAGGCTCTTGGTAAAAGAGAAGACGCCGCCAGCGTCAGCTATAGGGCGTCAGTATTGAGAGAGCGCCTGAAAATGTAACAAATCGTGGGAAATCTCCACGATGAGGCACTCAAAGGCCAGCGGCTGGTCTAAGGATATTGCGAAT
>JAZDKD010000299.1:0-2337 GCA_043803345.1 Pseudomonadota bacterium | reverse complement strand
TCCATTTATAAGAAGAACGGAAAAGTTAGAAAAGCTCACAATCTGATCTTCATGCCTGATATGGAGTCGATGGACAATTTCTGCAAGCGACTTGGAGATCGAGGTAATCTGAATTCCGATGGTCGTCCAATAATCGGGGTTGACTGTCACGATTTGTTGGAAATGGCTCTGGAAACTTCACCGCTGTCCTTTGTGATTCCTGCCCATATATGGACCCCTTGGTTTTCGGTTCTTGGTTCCAAATCAGGCTTTGATTCGATTGCGGAATGTTTTGAAGACCTCACTGGTTATATTCCGGCGCTCGAAACAGGTCTTTCGTCAGATCCGGAAATGAATTTCAGGGTATCTGAACTGGACCAATATACCCTTGTTTCAAATTCTGACACGCATTCTCCGTCTAAGCTTGGTAGGGAGGTGAACATCTTTTCGGGAAATCCGTCTTACAAGTCAATAAGAGAAGCATTACATCGGGGAGGAGCAGGATCAAGCGCAACGGAAAACTTTCTGGGACCGAGACAATCAATACTGGAAGACAAGCGGGTTCGTGATGGCGCTCCAAGTTTTGTGGGAACAATAGAGTTCTTCCCGGAAGAGGGCAAGTATCATATGGACGGGCACCGAAAATGCGGGGTGCGTTTGGACCCTCAGGCGACAGAGGAATTAGGGGGGCAATGCCCGGTATGTGGCCACCCTGTAACAGTAGGGGTTATGAACCGAGTCAATCACCTTGCGGATCGATCACAGGGATATACGCCACACAAGGCGGGTTATTATTGGAGAATGCTGCCACTGATAGAAATAATAGCCGATTGTCTTGGGTGCGGCGTTCAGGCAAAAAAAGCAAAGAGTCTCCATCACAGCCTTGTTGAAGCCCTAGGTCCGGAGTTGGATATTCTGTGGTCATTGCCACTCGACGAAGTGGAAATTTGTTCTCCCGGCATAGTTACTGAGGCGTTACGTCGGGTAAGGGCTGAACAGGTGAAGATTGAGGCAGGGTATGATGGAGAATACGGGAGGGTCAAGATATTTGGCAATGATGAACGAGCGTCATTTTTGTGATTATTTTGAGGAGAGAATAGAAGCGTCTTGACATAAACGATATATTCAGATATTCACATATTAAATAACTGAGACTTGTCGAGTCCTCATTTTTCGTCAAATAAGTCTCGTATCAAATCCACAATGGTTTTCAGCCCTAACTGGGAGAAAAAGGACATGAATATGGAATTAGCGCTGATAATATCTGTAGTCGTTGGATGGTTCATTTTGAACCGCTGGCTTTTGCCCAAGATGGGAGTATCGACCTGAATGTCGCCGAGTTGTTCCCCCGTGAACAGGGGAAACCTCAAGGCAACCGAGACCCAAGATTCGAAAAAATGATTCTCGGAAACTATTTTTACCTTTAATAGTTAAATTGGGCCCGGTTAGGTCTTGGCAATTTTTCTTAAGAAAGCTTCGCTTTCATTCAGGACACTTTACTTCGTTAAAAAGTCCTAAGACCACTATAAGGATATTTGAAATGGGCCGAGCATCAATGGAATCGGGTGAGAACTTAATGCAAAACAAAATGAGCGAACCCCTGGTTTATGGAGAGAGTAAAACCGGCGACGACATCAAGGGCGAACTCACCAAGGAAGAACTGTTCAATTCGATCAAGAAAAAGGAATTTTCTCGGGAGGCTGAAATCTTTAAGGCTTTAGGTCATCCCATACGGTTAAAAATTGTGTATGGCCTTCTAAAAGTTGGTGGCTGCAACGTGAAAAACATGCAGGAATGTTTGGGTTTACATCAGGCCACAGTCTCCCAACATTTGATTCACCTAAAGACAAGGGGGATCATCAGGTCTTATCGGCAGGGGCTGGAAATGGTCTATACCGTGACCGACACTTGGGCCAAATGCATCGTGGACAATATTGAAAAGAACAAAATAGAACCTTCTGATCTAAATTTAGATTGAGATTAGCTTTATTTTAGGCTCAAATCAATCGGTTTGTAATAGTCTATCCATACAGTTAGCCGTTCAATTTGTGATCTATTCCAATGGAATCCATCTTCTGGACGTTTCTCTTTTTGCAAATTCCTTGAACCATGATATATTATTTGTTCGGAACCCTGGGCAGTATTGATTCAAGAACTGATTTCTTACGGCCTATTGATCAATTTATGTACAGGTTAGCTTTTAAAGCGTCCAACCTGAACTTCCTTCACAAAAAAGAAAAGGGAATTTGTCATGTCTGAGCTAGTTAGATTTGGCGTCTCAATACCGGACGATTTGCTCGAAAAATTTGATGAATTAATTGCTCAGAAAGGTTACACAAATCGTTCAGAAGCAATTCG
>JAZDKD010000298.1:0-2548 GCA_043803345.1 Pseudomonadota bacterium | reverse complement strand
ATCAGGCCCACAAAGTGATCGGCGGGATCATCCATCACTACAATCACCACCGGCTGCACAGCAGCCTGAACTTTCTGCGGCCGGTGGATTACTATCGAGGGAACCCGGAGGCGCTGCTGGCCGAACGCCGCCGGAAACTGGTCACGGCCAGGGAACTGCGTAAGCAGGAGAACCTGCAACTCCGTCAACGTTTGCTGCCCTACCCGGCAGCCCAAACCGTCTCTTATTCCGAAAGGCGATTTGTCTCACTTTGAGTGAAACATTTCAATTGTCCTAGCGGCCGTCAGTTCGTCGCAGACGGAAAACGTGCTGTGGGTGGAGATAGATAGGAGTTCGGATGTTAGGATTTTGACTACCAAGCTGTAGTAGCTGTGCATCGCAAAAAGTATATGAGACGCATCCTTTGTCGCGATGCCGTTCTCCGTCGCCCAGCGCTTAAGTGACGGCAGTTGTTCCAAGCCGTAGGTGGAGACTTGTTCGAACAGGCGCTTCCATTCCCGGAACAGCATGTTGGTCTTGTGCCGTGGTTTGGCGAGATGGGAACACATTACGCGGATGAGTTCCCTAGCGACATCCGCTTCCTTACCGAAGGATTGGCTCAGAAGCTGAGCGGTCAAAGGCTTTCGACTCAGGGCCCGGTAGGCGTGGACCAAGAAGAGCAACGAGCTTTCGGATATTGGTAATGGACGCGACCATTGCCACTCCCGCCTGTTGGACCGGCAGTAGACGATACAAGCTCCGTCGCAGAGATAGCCGAACCAGTGTCTGCATTCCGCAGCAGCCTCAGCGTGGCCGCCCGTGATCACATCGAGGTACTTTTCAACTTGGGCTTTTGCATCAGCAAGTTCCTTCGGTACGGCGAGGATTCTAGGTGCCTTGTAGTCATAGACGATGTGCCCAAAGACCCCATCAGGACGGTCGGCGTCTACCTGGGCGAGTCCCATGCTCTTGAGGGTCTCGTTGACGTGGGGATCGAAATCGATGCCGAACTCGGCGAGACAATCCTTTAGGATGTGGTTCAGTTCGCCTTCGAGTTTGGATTCAGACCGCGCGCGGGTCGTAGCCTGCTTGATCCTGTCTACATGGTGTGCAATGGACATTCCGTCATCCTGGGCCTTTCTTTGTCTACGCATAACGGCTGAGATAAGCTGCAAGAAGCCGCAGGCCTTCTTGTCAGCTTGATTGAATTGCTAAGCAGTATTTATAATTTCAGGGAATTCCTTTTCTTTTGGGGTTATCAATCCATTTCTTTATACTCTCCATAAATTTCCATACATCATCCGTTCCAGGGGTTACATAAGGTAGTGAGGTGGGATCTGCCCCCATTGCTGAAAATATTCTCGTGAGCCAAGTCCTTTTGGGATCAAATAAAACACCAGTTGAAGAGAGCCAACACTCTAATTCGCCAACTTCTACAATGAATAAACCGTATTCCTCTAATTGTGTTATAAGTTGTTTCAGTTCTTGATATTCAATGCCTGAAAGAGCTTTCATTCCATTTAGTTTGTATTGTTTTCTGTCATCTTCTGTTACAGGAAGTTTGCTCAAGTACCCTTCACATTTTTTCCTCAACGATTCAAGTTCGTGTTTAATAGCATCATCCAGACTAAGCATCTCATAAATTGCTACCCACTCATTAGGATCTAACACAACATCCAAGTCCATTATCGCAGCAGCTGGTATACCCAACACCCGTAACGGTTTGACAATTCTTGGTATTGTTTGCCAATTTTGAGCATTCAAAAAAAGAGCGTCGATTATACCTTGGCTATTGTCCTGAAGTCTATGGTTAATCTCTTCATAAAATGCTCGATCTTTATCTGCCTCTGTTACAATCACACACCTATGAAACAATCCTCTCAGCGCCTGTGCGGAACGAAGCAGAGGATCATGCATTAGTTTTTGTAAATCAATTGGAGAAATTGACCTAGCAGTGGCCAATTTATTTTCATAATTAAGACGTACAATCGACAAGTTAGGAGTTGCTTCTATGCAACCCATCAAAAATTCTGAGCTGTGAGTGGCTACAACCAAAGAGGCATCCCTTTCGCTGGCTACTTCAGAAATGTTTTTGCCCAACCTTCGTGCTAGAGGAGGATGGAGAAAAGCTTCAGGCTCATCAACTAACAAAATGCGATGCGGAAAACTAAGAATTGCGGATACAAGTCCTGTGAAAGCTTGGACACCATCACTCAAGTCGGAAATCAGTTCACTGTCTTTATGAAATTTTCTTGCAGCCTCATCTAATGCTTGTTCCTCCATTTTTGTACTTGGTTTCTTTTTGCTCATGCGTACACGAAATTGGGTCATCGCAGTTGGGTCAATCACAAAATGTAGACCAAATGCTTCCTCGGTATATTTTCGTACCCTTTCACGGCCAATATCATTTTTAAATAATGCCCAAAGATGATTCTGTGGATGAGCTTGGAGATCACCAGTAGGTTTTGGATCAGATAGCGAGAAACGGGTTCGGCCATCAAGACGAATAGTATAAAGACGCGTTAAACCGTGTCTTAACCATGTTAGATCCTTATTCAAAAAAATGTTT
>JAZDKD010000297.1:0-2321 GCA_043803345.1 Pseudomonadota bacterium | reverse complement strand
TCAATCTTATCAAGGCCCCTGAAACAATTTGAAGACGCATGATTGTGCTTTTCGTGGTAACTGCGATAAAAGTAAGATCCCTGACGCCTATCAGCACTTCACTATAAGGACCCTCGTCTACGACCCCCTTTACAAAACCGTCAAATGAATTCATTTCAGCGCTCGATGAGTTCGCTAGACTTAATGTAATATCTTCAGGTCGAATTGCGATAAAACGGCAGGATCTCTCGTCTTTTGTTTCCAATGTGATCTCTAGACATCCTAAGATTGCCTTCAACCCTTGGAAGTGGGCAGGAAATACGTTCTTCATGCCTACAAATTGAGCCACAAACTGATCGACTGGTCTTTGAAAGAGCTCATCGACCGAACCCTGTTGGAGAATTCGCCCTTGGTTGACAATGGCGGCCCGGTCTGCGAGGAACGTTAACTGCGAAAAGTCATGGGTGATCATGAAGAAGGTTATCCCAAGGGTCTGATGAATAGATTTGAGTAATTGACGTATTTCATCACGGAATAAAGGGTCCAATGCGGACAGAGGCTCATCCAGCAATAGAACTGATGGTTGAACGCAAAGCGCTCTCGCAAGAGCCACACGCTGTTTTTCTCCTCCACTGAGATGTATTGGAAATCGTCGCATCAAGTGGTCAAGGTTTAAAAGTTGTGTCAATGGTTGTATTACGGATTCGGGGTTTTGGTTATTCTTTCCATGATATCGTAATCCGAAGACAATGTTCCGATATACGTCCAAATGTGGGAACAGAGCGCAATCCTGGTAGACTATTCCGACGTTGCGTTTTTCGGGGGGCAGATGTGTGACATCGCTGCCATTTATACGAATTCGACCGCCGGTTACAGGAACTATTCCTCCAATAGCCTCCAAGATGAGAGTCTTTCCTGCGCCTGTAGGCCCTATGAGCGCAAAAAACTCTCCAGGATTAATTGCGAGGTTTACGCCGGTTACTCTGAAACTAGGCAACCGGATTTCAAGGTCTTCAATTTGGATCATTGCTCTTTGGCTTTCGGAGAGCATAGTATCCTGAGAAGAAGAAAGAAAATTAGACAGACCACGATGAGCCATACAGCTACCGGCTGCGAATAGGCTAACCCATATGCGGTAAATCTCTCATAAATGAGCACCGGAGCCGTTATAGGGTGGTAGGCTACGATTACCACGGCGCCGAACTCACTGACAGCGCGGGCGCAACACATGATGGCGCCAACAAGCATACTCCTCCAGGCGAGGGGCATCGTCACGCGAAAGAACGTGCCTGTCATGGAGGCCCCAAGACTTCGGGATACGTGTTCAAGTCGAGGGGAGACAGCCTCGAATCCTGCCTTGACCGTGTTCACATAAAACGGTAACCCGACGTAAGTAAGAACAATCACAAGACCAGTCACTGAACTGAGAATTCGGATGCTAAGGTCGCTCAAAATATCTCCCAGCCAGTGTCCCCGACCAGCAATGCTTAGAATAGCTATACCGATCACCGGGTGTGGAATCATTATGGGGATATCTATAAAGCTCTCCAAGATTTTTTTTCCGAAGAAATTACGTCGGGCAAGTATATATGCGCATGGAGTCCCAAGGAGAACCGCGATCAACGAAGCCAATGCGGAAGAGTATAAACTCAGCCAAATGGCTTTTAGAACATCGGGATCGTTAGCGGTCTCCCAAAGACTCTTGAAAGAAGGCTGTTTCACCATCTCGACTAATGGCAAGACGATAAATGCTATAATGAGAAAGGTGCAGACAAAAGCAATTCCTTGAAAAGGGCTTATCCTTAATGACATGACTTGTCGACATTTTCCCGTCGATTAGAACGCAATAAAGCATCGACGCAATTTTAATAGTTTTTTAATTTTTGAATCGGTCTCAGAGATCCCACAGATCTATTGAAAAGGACCAAAAAATGAATGGGTAGCAAGCTGCCCGGCGTTAACGGCTGAGTCCGAGTCCTCATTTGCGATCTTTGACAATGACCAGGCTGCTTAGCGCAGAAGGGAGTTTTTGTCTCATTTCGTCAGTGGGAACCCAACAGGGTATGAATGGGGGCTGGCCACTCTCTTCCAGGATTTTGAGTCCGCCTTCGGGACTCATCATATATTCCAGAAACGATATTGCAAGATCCGGATTCGGGGCACTTTTTACTATGGTGAGTCCGTATGTGATAGAGGACCCAATCCGTGTAATTTTTGTTCCGGGTTTGTCCCCAGTCACCTCAACCTTGGCCTGCTTGTAAAAATCATCTAAACGATAGTCACCGAGATTTATTTCGTTGGGAAGCTTGATATATTTGAGCTTGTGTTGAACAGCCACTGAA
>JAZDKD010000296.1:0-3704 GCA_043803345.1 Pseudomonadota bacterium | reverse complement strand
CAATAATCTTCATAGATGAAATAGACGCGTTGGCCCCACGTAGAGATACGTCGGAAGGTGAGGTAGAGCGCCGGGTTACAGCTCAGTTGCTTGCCCTAATGGATGGCTTGGAAGACAGGGGCGCCGTAATGGTGCTGGCGGCCACAAATTTACCCAACAATTTGGACCCTGCTCTTAGACGTCCCGGCCGGTTCGACAGGGAAGTTACAATAGGGGTTCCTGACGTTCCCGGAAGAAGAGAGATACTGGAGATCCACACGCGATCCATGCCCTTAGGGCCTGTGAATTTGGACGATCTGGCCCACAGAATTCATGGTTTTGTGGGGGCTGATATCAAGTCGCTTTGTCAGGAAGCCGCATATGCGGCGTTGAGGCGTTCACTGCCCGGGTTGGAAGATACGGACCAGCAACTGTCGGAAGACTTTCTCGAAGCAATTATCGTAGAATCCAGCGACTTCGAAGACGCCATCAAGGGAATGCGTCCTTCTGCGGGGAGGCGGTTCGAGGTAAACCTGAATGACGCTGGTTGGTCAAATATTGCAGGATATCAAAGGGAAATAGAATTCTTGCTCAACACGATATTGTGGCCTCTAAAAAACTCGGAATTTCTTGAAAAAATGGGAGTGGGCCGTCCTTCGGGTCTTTTAATTACCGGCCCGTCAGGGGTTGGAAAGACCTTAATGGCTCGCTCAATCGCTAAAGAAAGTGGTTTTAACGTAATCGAAATACGTGGCCCAGAGCTTCTTTCTAAATATATGGGCGAAAGCGAACGCAATATCCGTGAGTTGTTCCGTCAGACCAGGGAACTGGCGCCCACAGTGCTAATCATGGACAGTGTGGATTCATTTGCAACTTCAGGCTGGTCTGATTCAAAGGTTATTGACAGGATTGTGAATCAGCTAGTGCTTGAAATGAATGCCATTAAATCTGAGAAGCCCATACTTGTTGTTGCCACCGCTGTGAGTTCTGATGATGTTCCTCCGGCTCTACGAGCTACAGGAAGATTTGGTCAGGAATTGAGGCTGAGCTTGCCTAAAGAAAACGATAGGCGTGAAATTTTCAAGAAATATTTATCGAGGGACAGAATTAACTATTGCGGACAACTTGAATCTCTCGTCAAGGAAAGTGAAGGTCTATCCTGCGGTGATCTGGAAGAGATTTGCAGAAGAGCTATTCTCAGCGCGGCAAAGTTGTTACTGGAAAATGAAGTGGCTGTCCTGGACATTGTGGAGTTATCCGAAAATGACCTTCTTAGGTCAATCGACCAATGGAAACTCATGCGAAGTCTGTAATTTTTTAGGGTCAGGCGCGCGCAAATGTGCGACTTTTAGTTATTTCCAACACTCAATCTTTTATCTTCATAGAATGTTCTAAAAATTTCGACACGATTTGGTAAAGTGACCATGGAAATTTCTCGACCGGCGGGGTTGTCCTCTTCTTACACCCTGATTTCGGTGGCCTTTATTCCAATCAGCTTGCGATACGATCCGAGAAGTTAGTCACGTTTTTTGGCTGCCTCTGGAAGTTCTGTGTGCTATGATCAGTTAGTTAACATGCGCCCAGCGCGTCGACCAAGCGAAAGGAGTGAGATTGTAATGAAAGAAGAAGTCCAAGCCGCCCTTGATACAATAAGGCCTCAACTTCAGGCCGATGGCGGTGACGCCGAGATTGTCGAAATAACAGATGAAGGCATAGTAAAACTAAGACTTAAAGGCGCATGTGGTGGATGCCCTATGAGCCAGATGACTTTGAAAATGGGCATCGAAAGAGTTCTCAAGGAACGAGTCCCGGCTGTAAAGTCCGTTGAATCAGTCAATTAAATGAACGTAACTAAATGATAACAATTATGAAATAGGGAGGAGCTAACTCATGCCATACCGAATCGTCCAGGAAGAATGCCGAGGTTGCCAAACGTGCGCGCGCGTTTGCCCTCAAAGGGCTTCAAGCGGCGAAAAAAAGAAACCTCACCAAATCGATGTGACAAAATGCATTGAATGCGGAGTTTGTGGTCGAGCATGTCCCTACGGAGCTATCCGCAACGCCAATGGAAACAAACCTGTGAAAATTAAACGGTCTGAGTGGCCGAAGCCGTATGTGTTCAAAGAAGACTGCGTCGGCTGCGAAGTGTGCGTAGCCGTATGCCCATTCCAGGCTTTAGGCATGGGAGAGATAGACGGTGAGTCTATAGCGGGTCTTTACGATCCCAAAGCGTGCGTGGGTTGCGGATTGTGTGAACAGGCCTGCCCGGTCCATGCAATCCAGCTTTTCTGGCCTAGAGAACTCAGAAAAACAGCCTGACAATCTAGTTGCCAACTGGTAATCAGGCGTCCTTAACGCGCCCTGAAGGAGACCTCCTTCAGGGCGCGTTATCTTTTTAAGACTGCAGAGATCGGAATTGGGCTCGAAATCAAACCCTCTTACTCGTAAACGGCTTTATCTTAACCATAAGCTACAATTTATCAAATGGTTAGCCGGGGGGAGCGCGCAAATTTGCCTTGTCTAAATGCCGCGCG
This sequence comes from Pseudomonadota bacterium, assembly GCA_043803345.1. Lineage (GTDB taxonomy): Bacteria > Desulfobacterota > Desulfomonilia > Desulfomonilales > Desulfomonilaceae > CAJBEZ01. The sequence continues at coordinate 1,191 of JAZDKD010000296.1, read as the reverse complement.
CTGAGCGACTAAAAGGCATTATTTTGAAAAACTGGACGAAGAAAGCTCATTTTTTTACTATCAGGTATGTGTGAGGGGACCTAAAAAGGGCCAAAGTTCAAACAACGAAGTAAACTGGCAGTGGCCTGGAGCTATAATCCGAGTAAGTGAAACTTTTTGTGTTGACAGGCTGTCCGACGTAATGTATCTATAATGCTTCCCCTAAAGAGGGGAGCGTAAAAGGCTAGAAAAAGATTTTTGTTGACAAAACACAATAAAACATCGTATACTAGCCGCAAGGGAGAGTGGCGACTCTAACGCCAAGCTCCGTAGATCTTTGAAAACTGAATAGTGACAAGTTCGAGATAGCATATACAGGTAATTTGAAAATCAAACTGGAGAGTTTGATCCTGGCTCAGAACGAACGCTGGCGGCGTGCCTAACACATGCAAGTCGTACGAGAAACACGTCCTTCGGGGCGTGGAGTAAAGTGGCGCACGGGTGAGTAACACGTGGGTAACCTGCCCTTGGATTCGGGATAACTGGCCGAAAGGCCCGCTAATACCGGATAAGACCACATAGGCCTTGGCCTAAGTAGTCAAAGTCGGCCTCTCATAGAAGCCGGCGTCTGAGGATGGGCCCGCGGACCATTAGCTAGTTGGTGAGGTAACGGCTCACCAAGGCTGAGATGGATAGCTGGTCTGAGAGGATGATCAGCCACACTGGAACTGAGATACGGTCCAGACTCCTACGGGAGGCAGCAGTGAGGAATATTGCGCAATGGAGGCAACTCTGACGCAGCAACGCCGCGTGGGTGAAGAAGGCTTTCGGGTTGTAAAGCCCTGTCAGGTGGGAAGAAACCTCCTTGAGTGAATAGCTCAGGGAACTGACGGTACCACCAAAGGAAGCACCGGCTAACTCCGTGCCAGCAGCCGCGGTAAGACGGAGGGTGCAAGCGTTGTTCGGAATCACTGGGCGTAAAGCGCGTGTAGGCGGTTCGATAAGTCGAGTGTGAAAGCCCGAGGCTCAACCTCGGAAGTGCATTCGAAACTGTCGAGCTTGAGTACGGGAGAGAGGGAAGTGGAATTCCTGGTGTAGAGGTGAAATTCGTAGATATCAGGAGGAACACCGGTGGCGAAGGCGGCTTCCTGGACCGATACTGACGCTGAGACGCGAAAGCGTGGGGAGCAAACAGGATTAGATACCCTGGTA
>JAZDKD010000295.1:0-3404 GCA_043803345.1 Pseudomonadota bacterium | reverse complement strand
TTAACCCTGGAGCGGATGAAGAAGGCTCTTCCTCCTGCTGATACGACTTCCCTGACAGTGAAGGAAGGTTGCGTAACTGTTTCAGGCTCCGCGTCTCACAGATGGATTGGGGAATTTCGACAGTGGTCGAGATTAGCGTCGGGATTTCCATGCTGGATAGAGAAAGATCTTGTCGATAACGATATGGTTGAATTGGAGAAGCTCAAAGAAAAGATCGAATCTAAAAAGATATTTTTCAAGGGTAGCGTCTACCATGCGTCCAGTGAGCAGTTAGAAACTTTAGATGATGTGGCCGGCGACATTAAAGAAGCCCTGAGGGTGGCCAAGGATACTGGTATTTCTATTCATATCATCGTTTCAGGCCATGCCGATCAGGCTGGTTCTGAAGAGACAAACAGGAGGCTGAGCAGGTCGAGGACCGAAACAGTTGTTGACGTGTTGAGAGAAAAGGGTATTCCGTCGAACCTACTGTCGCTGGAGGCGGCAGGGTCTTCGCAACGGATATCAACGGAAAACACTGAAGAAGGCCGAGCCTTAAATCGTCGAGTGTCATTTCAGGTCTTAATAGATAATGACCCCAAGAGCAATTGAAAGTCCTTCGAGGGTATTACTCCCCGTCGGGAGAATGGTCACTGTCAACTTTTTTTGCGGAATCAAGTTCGGCTTGCAGCTTTTCTATCCTAGAGTTTGCGGCCTCAAGCTGAAAGCTCACCTGTTTGATTTTTTCCTTGAGAAGATTGGCCTCATTTCCCCTCTGCTGCATGAGCGCTAACCGTTCTACCTCTTGAGTGGCGTCCAGGAAAACTATCCACAATCCCTTTTCATGAAAAATTAAATGAACATCGGCAAAAACGCCTGATTCAAGAGCAACGTGACGAATTAATCTGGACTCCCTAGATTCCGCAAATGTTTCCTCCAGAAAAGGAAACACATTATCGGCTCTTTGTCCTTCTTTGAGATTCCTTAGACCATATGTCTCAAGGCTCCCTCCAAATCTATTTATTTTGTAATCGTGATCAAGGAAACAGAACGCGACAGAGCGCTTTTCCAGATTCAGCGCTAAGATTTGATTCATGACTCTTGATGGGAGATCAGAAATTTATTCCTCCAGTGTCATAATAGCAAGAGTCTGAAAGGCTTTCTCAACGTTTTCGCCTGTTTTCGCGCTCGTTTTCATCACGCTCCAGTTCTTTGCCAACGCCTCGTCGACCTTTGAATCATCAAGTTCCCATTGATCGGTGAGATCCGCTTTGTTGACCAGCATGACAAAAGGAACATCTCCGACCACCTTGTCCACTTTTTCCTTCAGTAACAACGCCCGATCGAAGGAGAAAGCCCGTGTTCCGTCAGCGACAAGCAAATAACCTGATGTTCCTCTCAAGTATGAGACCTGCAACTCCTGGAATTCGTCCTCACCCTGCAGGTCCCAAAGCATCAAGTCTACGGTCGTGCCGGCAAGGTCGACTGTCTTTTTGTCAATTTTTACTCCAACTGTAGTCAGGTATTTATCGGAAAAGATACTTTTCACAAAGCGTTGCACCAGGCTTGTCTTGCCTACGGCAAAAACGCCGAGCATGCATATTTTCTTTTTGATCATACTAAAACCATTCGTGTTTCATGTTTTGAGGGTTAACCATCAATGCCGAGGGGCGATGGAATTCGTGCAAAAAGATATCACTCCCCATGTCGAAATTCAAACATATCAACTTTCCATAACTCTTGGCGTCGCAAAGAGTGATTTTTGAAAAGGGTCCGAACAATAAGGTCATCAGATGAGCGGCGTCCATAGCATGAAACAGCAACATATGGCATGTTTTCTCTTGACACGCTCTCTGTGGCATGTTATCTCAAAGCATATTACTAAAATTCTACTGCTTCACTGCGTAAAATTAGACCACTTGGCCCAAAAGTGTCTGGTTTTTCTTGCCACCCGGGAGTGGCGGCACAAGTGGACAACGGAGAAGATTGCAGTCTTCGGAGGGAGTTCTATGCGTTCAAAACGTATCGCTATTTTATTGTCGGCCCTACTGGCTGTAATGTGCTTCGGACCGTCCAGTTCCGGCGCATGGGAATTCAGCATGAATGGAACTTTCAACTATATTTTTGAGCAATATAGCCAAACTGGAGCGGCGGGTTTTTTCGGCAGTTACAACGTCGACAATTCGACAGGTTCCACTCTAATCCCGGCAGGCGACTACAAAGGCTTAAACGGCTGGTTTGGTTTTCAGGTGAATGATCTCGTTTCAGGCTCCAACGCTGGCCGCCATTATCAATATCTGGAATTTTGGCCCGAATTCAAGCTCACCAGGGCTGTCAGGTTCAGGGGTAAGTATAGATTGGGTAATTATGGAGACCCTTACGCGTCTGATTACATAACAAACACAAGACCAGGGGTTGATGTCGCAACTTCCGACGGGCAATGGACAATGTGGTGGGTTGACGCTCAAACACCACTGGGCATTGTTGTCGTAGGTAAGAGACCAGAAGCCTTTGGAACCGGTCTGCAGTATAACGGCGAAGCCAACAACACCACTGAAGGTGTGGCCATAGTCGCGCCGTATGGTCCGTTCAGGATTAGCCTCGCTGTCAGGCCCTTCTGGCCGGAACCGCCGGGCAGTCAAATCGGAGCCAGGAAAGTTGGAGACAACCCGAATCTCCGGCTGCCGCCCAGTTTCCCATACTATAATCTCTTCGACAGAAGCGGGATAATGAATTTGGCTCTGCGTTACTTTACCACGTATCAAGCGGGCCCCATTGACGCAGGCGTATTCCTAGCGTGGCAGCAATGGCACGCGGGAGCCGAAGCAAGGAACGCCACTTATACGCAAACCACATTGGCGGCGCCTGGTGTACCGGACAATGGCCCAGAAGGATTCAGAAGATTCAATCCTAATGATCTAAGCCAATATCATGGCACACTTTACCTGAAATACAACGATGGCCGATTTTTCTTTAACACTGAGTGGGCCTTCTGGTACGAAAACAGTCAGACCGCTTACGCCGCAGCGGAGCCTCCTGCGGGCGCTAACAGTTTAAGAGGTAAAGGCATTCGATACTCAGTGGAATCATGGCGCCGTATGTTCGAATTCGGGGCGCTGTGCGGGCCATCGAAAATTTCCCTGCTTTACGCTTATCTCCCAGGACCTGACAGAAGGGGAGGCTACGTCTATGACGATCAGGCTTATTTTCAGTCGCCGGGGCAGGGTAATTACACCGTGTTTCGACCATATTCATATCTGCTTGGGTATGTTTATGGCTCAGGGGTCGGGGCGTATGACACTTCCAGGAACGGATACTTCAACGCAGCGGAAGTCGCGGCCGCGAGGCTCGATTACGCAGTGGCCGCAAACCTGAACATATTCGGTTCGTTTCTCTGGGCCCAGAGGTCGACCAACGGATACAGT
>JAZDKD010000294.1:0-2880 GCA_043803345.1 Pseudomonadota bacterium | reverse complement strand
AATGAATGGTGAAATGTAAAGAAAAATAACAGCGCGTGAAGCATTAGTGAAACCCAGTCCCAAATAAATTAGAAGAAATTCTCCGGCAAAAAGAAGGCCCGCGACCATCCCCCACCACAAAGTCCCATCCATAGCAAACATGGGTTCCCGACGTATCAACATCCATATGCCCACGAGTATAGTGGCCCCCATTGATCGGATACCGGATTGTAGAATTGGGGAGATACCTTGGCTCGCAATTTTGATCGCGACCTGTTGAAGACCCCAGCTCGCGCAAAGAATGACCAGAATCATCATTGCCGATACGTCCAAGTCTTGTCTTTTGCCGTCGGATTCGGAGACCATAGCGCGCCAACCTGTCAAAATCTCGAGAGACATAGATAATAAGGCGTAAGCCACTATCACTTTTAGATCATTCGGTCATTGGCCACAACCGTTAATGTTTTTCTCTTGACACTTTGCTTCAAAGCGAATTATAGAAACGCAACTCATGTTATTTACATTGGTTCATGATTGTATCCAGGGAGGCGCAAAAATGACAAAGGCTGAATTCGTCGACAAGCTTGCAGGCAAGGCCAAAATTACCAAAAAGCAGGCGTCAGAAGCCATCGATTTGATTTTTACCACCGTAGCGGAAGGATTGGTGGCAGGCGACGAAATCTCAATCCCGGGTTTCGGCAAATTCTCGGTAGCCCTCAGAAAAGCCCGAACAGGCCTGAACCCTCAGACAAAAGAGAAAATTAAAATTCCCGAAACCAAAGCTCCTAAGTTCACAGCGGCAAAAGCTCTCAAGGATTCCATAAAATAATCCTGTTGCTGACGAATTACCGGCTACGCGCCCCTCTCGGGCGTAAATGGATATTGATTTGTATTTCTGTTGAATAGCTTGACTCTCATAGTCCAGCTGATTGTTGAACCGCTCATGGGCGAATCGTCCTTGATATCGAGTTCCTTGACCCTGGCGTTCCCCCGCGTCAGGGTTTTTCTTTTTGCTTTTAAGAAAAGACTGCTCATCAGGGACATCCCGAAAGTTTGACTCCGGTTCGATTGTCAATTTAGAACAGAATATAGCGGCTGTTTTCTGTTGAGTATGAATTCATTTCGGAACAAAGATGTCCCACGATAATTTTGGAACAAAATTGATGACTGCCGAGGAAGCGGTTTCCCAGTTCATAAAGGACGGTGATCAACTCGCCCTGGGTGGTTTTACCGTTAACAGAAACCCGATGCTTCTGATCAGGGAGATCATCAAGCAGGGAATCAAGGATTTACACGTGGTGTGCCACTCACACGGCCAGGGTTTGGATCTGTTGGTTGGCGCAGGTTGTGTTAACTATCTGGAAATAGCGTACGGTGGTATGGGAAGATTCGCTCCAACGTGCATACGTTTCAGAAAAGCTGTATGCGCAGGTTTGATAAAAGTAGACGATTATTCGAATTATCAGATGAGCTTAAGATTTCTTGGCGGGGCGATGGGGCTACCGTTTATGGTCACCAAGTCAGGCCTTGAAACCGACCTGGTAAAAATAGACGGCTTTTCTGAAACCGACAGGGGTAAGAGAAAAATAGCCAGGAAAAAACTTGAAATAGCCCAAAACCCTTTTGGGGAAGTAAATGACAAAGTAGTGCTTTTGCCATCTTTAAATCCAGACGTATCAATTATCCACGCCCAGTATGTAGGGGAAGACGGCACAGTCAGAATACGGGGCCTCACTTTTGCCGATCTGGAACAGGCCAATTCAGCGTCACGAGTTATTGTCACCTGCGAAGAGATTCTTCCACGGGCTCAAATCAGAAAAGACCCGGATCAAAACTCCCTGCCCCCTTTCGTGATCGATGCAGTGGTCAAAGCGCCTATGGCGGCTCATCCAACGGCATGTCACTATTTCTACGACTATGACCCTTCTCATTTGAGGATGTACGCTGATATGGCGAGTAACGACGATAAATTCAATCGATATCTCAAAGAATGGGTTTATGACATACCCGATCAGTCGGCCTATCTAGAAAAGGTTGGTTTGACACAACTGGACAGGATAAAGGCAGATCCCGTATTGGGTTACGCCCCGGGCCTGGACCGTAAATAGTGGACGCATAAAATGGTTGGATACTCCAAACTCGAAATGATGGCTATTGCCGCTGGAAGGCTCATTAGCGATGGAGATGTGGTCTTTGCGGGAACAGGGATTTCCATGCTTGCGGCGACCGTGGCCAAACGCATACATGCTCCAAATTCAGTTGTATTCTTCGAAACCGGTGGAATAGACCCAACTTTGGAGGAATTGCCTTTGGCTGTGGCCGACCCTAGAGTAATGGCCGGCGCGTCGATGAATTCTGGACTCGTCGAATCTTTTTCTCTGCTTTCCCGACCGCGATTGAAAACTATCGCTTTCCTGGGGGCTGCGCAAATTGATCGACACGGCAACCTCAACTCAACATGCCTGGGCGATTATCATCACCCTAAGACAAGATTTCCAGGGAGTGGAGGGGCCTGTGACGCAGCCTCACTTGCGTCAGGATTTATAGTCTTCATGGAACACGAAAAGCGAAGGTTTGTGCGGAAACTAGACTATTTCACCAGCCCTGGCTGGCTTAATGGTGATGATTCGAGGATTAAAGCCGGTTTTAAAAGGGGAGGACCAATGGCAGTGGTTACCAACCTGGGTATCATGACATTTCACACTTCAACAAAAGAAATGTTGTTGACTCAACATTACCAGGGGGTTTCTCCGGAAGACGTAGCCAACAACACTGGTTTCGAAGTTGATTTGTCACAAGCTTCTGAAGCATTGCCCCCTACGGAACTCGAATTAACAACAATCAGGGATCAGGTGGATCCTCAAAGGCTGCTCCTGGGATAAATCAAAAACAATGTTAATA
>JAZDKD010000293.1:0-2843 GCA_043803345.1 Pseudomonadota bacterium | reverse complement strand
ACCTTGACGCTGTTAGGGCTTTAAAAAAGGCAGGATTCAAGGTTCTAAGACAGGGTAAGCACATCGTCATGTCAGATGGTCTCCGAATAATCACAATTCCCAGACATAACCCTGTCAATGCCTACACCATGGGCGGTATCGCGCAAGACGCCGGTTTGACTACTGAGGAGTTCAGAAAATTACTGTAGTCGCCCTTTTGTCACGCCAGCCCAATAGCGAGAGATGATAACAAAAATAGTAAAGTCAAACGTTTCCAGTCAGTTGAGGATTAAGAGATATTTTTTCCATGGAGCCTCCAAATTGAATCAATTTGGCTTCATTTACCCAAAAGCGCTAAAAGAATGACTGTAACACCTATTATTATAAGGACAGACAGGCAACCTGTCTGGCAATAAGGCTGATTAGGTAATCCTGGTCAACAGCCTGCATCATCCTGGGCCACCTAATACTTCCCAATACCCGCCCCTGGCAGGGCCAACCCGACGCAGATAGCCTTGCGCTTTGAGCTTGTTAACCTGTTTCAGAACCGCTCGTTTTGTTATACCGAGGGATTTTCCTATAGCTGAAGTAGTAACGAATGCATCCTGTCGTATAAGTTCGAGGATTCGGGCTTCTGTCTTTGGTGAACTTATCGGTGAACCTATCGGTGAACCTGAGACCACTTTCAGTTCTTCAACCAGCGGTCGATGTACTGTAGCGGTGAAGAGACACCCTTCATGGTCATCGGCGAAATTGATCTGTGGCCAGGCATCTAGAGCCCGTTTTATTCCGGAGCCCAGTCCGTGATAGGGTAATAGCCCCTTGGCGACATACGAAACGAGAATAGGATTGCGGATATTCGAGTTCCCTGCGAGAATCTTTTCCACAGTCAGATTATTGGGCAGATGGCCGGGGCTGACAATCTCAATACGGTTGTCGTAAACGAAGAGGCGGATCGGCGCACTAACAAGATAGTCCCGGTGCACCAAAGCGTTCACTAATAGTTCTTCAAACACAGTTTCCGGGACTTCAGGCAGCCCGGGAGCGTTCACACCTCGTCCAGCTTGAACTTTATGAAGATTCCGCATAACAAAAGCTAGGGAATCGTCGAAGACCTTCCGCAGAGGGCCGGTAAAATCTTCGGTGTCAACGTAGGCAGTGCCGTGAATCTTGTTTCCCGGATAGCGGATTGCCTTGACCACGAACTGTGGCAATATCCATTCTGGACGTTCGGCGAACATTAACACCGCCGCCAGATTCAGCATTCCGTCGTTGGTTGCGAGGTTCATGTTCTTCAACATAAGTGTGAGTTCCGCTGGGTCTTCAGGGAAGTCGCGCTTGTAGATATCGCGGAGGAAGTCACGAAACCGCAGTTTGTCCAGCGCCTCAATCCCGGCCTTGGTCGGCAGTTCATCGGCGTGAAACTGGTCCGTCATCTGAAACAGTCGTCGCAACTCTTCTTTGGAGTTCACACGTCGTTTGTCAGCGCCGCACTTGAGCCAGATGACGCCATTCTTATCAAAATAGGGCTTGTCGATCCCCTTGGGAACGGTCAGTACTATGACGATTCGGCCGTTCTCCATGGCCACATTCTCGGTTTGCACTACCAGAGGGCTGCGCACCAATTGGCTTGCGGCATTGCTGATGAGCTGATTGATCCGACGCACATCCTCCAACGAAAGCCCGGGTATAGAACAGTTGTCTGCCACTCCGATCAGGATGACCCCACCCTCAGCATTGGCGAATGCCGCCATCTCCGAGGCCAAAGATACCGCATTATGAACATCCGCCTTGAATTGACGGACGCTATCCTCATTGAGAGAGACCAACTTGAGAATTGCATCACGATTCATGAACCACTCCCATCACTTGCCCAAAAGCGCTAAAAGAACAACTGTAACACCTATTATTATAAGGACCGATAAGCAACCACATCCACCTCCCCCACCACCATTGCCTGATTCATTATCAAAACTGTTCATGTAGCCAATCCAGTTCCAATCAGGTCCCCAACTCATTTTTGGCTCCTGTTGGCCGCAATGTAATGGATGGTCATCATCATACGTTATAACCTTAACAATTTCAGTTCACTATTAGGTCAGTATAGCTTCCGGGGATCCCAATCTATCAATCCTTATCTTTGATGAATCCTTTTTAACAAAGCGTTGGCTGGCTTTTGCAATAATGTCATCGGCTAGTCCTTTGTCATAGTAAACTTTTTCCATTATGACTGATCCAAAAATGCTTGACTGGCCGCCAGCTTTTCCTCCTCTGAAAAGAGGAGCAAGAAGATGTAGCCCCCATTCAATTATCCATGGACTAGGGATTACGCCAGCGTGAATATAATAATTACTCCATTTACGGATATTGCGAAGTATTGAAAGTTTGATCGGAAACTGGATTCTGGGATTATTATCTATCACTTCGAATAAAACTTCGAGCGGAACCTTGAGGAGTTCACCATCATAACTAAAGTGTTCTATTCCTAAGGCATTCTTGACTCGCAGCTCTATGGCTTGTCTGATTAGAAAAATAGAGGTCGGCTGTACAACAAACGCCCCAAATCTTTCGCTTTCATGTAATCCAAATAAGAAAATACCCGCCGCCCCAAATGGCTCGGTTGAAAATACTACATCCCGCTTGGCCCAGGAATAGTTCGGCATCACGCCCTCTATTACATTTGTATAACGATCCAAAAACATAATAACATGATATAGATAATCGTTCATTAGCGACAATATGCCCTTGACGTCGTGCATATTTCCTTGTTCTGCGATCGCGTCCAGTGACGACTGCACTCTTATGGCGGACGAATGAAGAGAAAATAGATTAAGTTTTGCCCACGACGACGTCGACTGAAGCTT
>JAZDKD010000292.1:0-4891 GCA_043803345.1 Pseudomonadota bacterium | reverse complement strand
GTCAACAACCAATGCGGCCACATCTACGGCCCTCAGCGCCAACGTAACATCAGCCCCAAAATTTGGATCCCCTGGCGTATCAACTATATTTATTTTCTTTTTTTTCCATTCGACTGAAAATAGAGCCGAGCCGATTGAAATTCCGCGCTTAATTTCCTCTGGCTCAAAATCAAAATTGGAAGAGCCATCTGCAACCTTTCCCAGGCGATCAACTGAGCCTGAGTCAAGAAGCATGGCTTCACACAAAGTTGTCTTTCCCGAACCAGCATGGGAAACGACGGCCAGATTTCGAATGTCTTCCGTTTTAAACTGCTTCATAGGCGCCCCTTGTGAAGCGAGCTACCGTACTTGATTCGGTCGCTCGATCTTAAGAATAAAACTTGAATAAACCACAAATAATGCCTTCCCGTCAAGAATCCGATTCATAAAAAACTAAATTCAAAGCGACGTGGGGCCTTACGAGGGTTGAGAGATTCCTGAGCCTTCCTAATTCCATTGTGTGATTCTTAATATCTCATCAAAAACTCGGTCTGCGGAAATGCCATCCATACACACCCTAACCGAGCATTCTGATTTCCTACACCCCAAACAATCCAATTCTTCGACTCTTATCACAAAATTTTCAGAGCCATATGGACCGACCTTGGCGGGGTCTGTTGGCCCAAAAAGCGCCACAACTGGTGTTCCAACAAACGAGGATATGTGCATTGGACCTGAGTCAACCCCAACGTAGATATCAGAGGCCTTGATTAAGGCTGCCGAACCAATTGGACTCAAACAACCAGCCGCTATTATAGGACTGTTTTGCATCGATGACGCAATTTCACTTATGTATGATCGGTCTGATTCTCCTCCCCCGAATATGACACGCACACTTAATTGAGAAATCAGTCTGTCCGATAAATCAGCCCATGCGCGTGTATTCCAAAATTTTGTAGCCCATCTTGAAGCCGGGTTAGCGTATACAATTCGGTCAAAGGGGCCTATTAAGTTGTCATCCATAAAGGTTTTGGCTTCTTTTACGGCTTCATTACCAATAAACAGCTTAAAGTCAGACTTTTCTACTTTTATGTCGAACAAATCGGCAAAATTTAATATCTTGTCCACTGCGTGTGATTTCTCAGGAGGAGTTTGAACCAGTTTTGTCTGGAACCAGGTGTTCAGCTCTTTGGCGTCAGAAAAACCAACACGAAAACAGCTCCGATTCATTGAACCGAAAAGCCCACTCCGAAAAGAGGCATGCAGATCAAGAACCACGTCATATGGCCCCTGAACAAAATTCTTTCTCAGGTTCTTCAGCGTTCTGAAAGTCTCAATCAAGGCCAAAAAATAGGTTGCCCGGGTAGCATACGGCTCTGATGTGGACGGAATGTCAACAGTTATTATTTCATCAACAGTAGGGTCAGCTTCCAGCAAACTTTTCAAATTTTTTTGAATGACCCAGCCCACATAACTTGATGGATAATGTCTTTTTATGGCATGCACTAGAGGAAGAGCGTGTATGACATCTCCCAAGGAACTCTGTTTTATCACAAGTATCCTTTTATGACTGAGATCCATTTATGTTCAACAGTTCCATAAGCTGCTTCATGAATAGTTCGGACTCCCTCAATTCAATCCCTATCCTGAGAAAATAGACTTCTTCTCTCTGTTGGAATTCACGAGGAAGTTTTACCCAATCCTTCTCTGTAAACACAATATAAGCCCCTTTAGCTTCTTTGACCACACGAGTCAGGTCTTTAGAATCATATATGTGGTGATCCCTGTAAATTAAATGGTTGGTTATTTTCCATTCTAAATTCTCTGTCATTTTTCTGAATCGCTGGGGATTGGCTATCGCCGAAACAAGTAAAGTTTCTCGACCCTTTAGATACTCGGACGCCATTGATTTACCATGGTTATCGTTCGAAAGACAAACAGGAAAACTCCTAAACTTGTAAAGTTTCAGAGAAGTCGACAAAGAGCGGACCTTACGTGAATAAACCTCTTCGCTCTCGCTGATAATCAAAAAATGGGAACGGCTAAGCGCCGATATAGGTTCCCGAAGAACCCCCAACGGAAACATGTGATCTTCCCGGCCGGAGAGGAGAACTATATCAACATCTCGGCCCAGTCGCAAATGCTGAAAGCCATCATCCAAGACAGCGACATCGCATGCAAGATTTTCAGCTGCAAATTCAACACACCGAAGTCGATCCCTCCCAACTATTATAGGTGACTTGCCGGCCAGGGCTTTCGCCATTAGGAACGGCTCATCTCCGACATAACCAGCGCTGAATTTAGGGGCTTGCGAGGTCCAGTCTCCAACGACTAGAGCCTCTTCCGTATATGCGCCTTTATAGCCACGACTTACCACACAAGGCTTGAGTCCCCTATTAGCGAGCTGTTCAACCAAATATATAACGAATGGTGTTTTGCCGGTTCCTCCAAGCGCTATATTCCCCACCGACACTACAGGAATTGGACCCTTATTGGTATCGACCAGCCCCATTTCGTGAATTTTACGCCAAGTAGATTGCACCAGAAAATATCCTATTGCAGGCGCCAACAGAAAGGGAGAGGCCAAAGCGGAAAGAAATGATTGTGACTTCGACGCGATTCTCCCCATTCTAGTGGACGTTTCCTGGTTCTTTAGAAAACTGGAGGTTGTAAAGTCTTGCAAACTCACCGTTCAATTCAAGCAACTCCCCGTGAGTTCCCTGTTCTATGATTCGGCCCTGAGCCATCACGTAAACTCTATCTACATTCTGAATTGTGGACAAACGATGAGCTACAATCAGAGTAGCCCGTCCCCGCATCAGAACTTCCAAAGCTACCTGAACGGTTTTCTCGGAATCCGAGTCAAGATTGGACGTAGCCTCGTCCAGAATAAGAATTGGAGGATTTTTTAGCAGCGCCCTGGCAATAGCCAGCCTCTGGCGCTCACCCCCGGAGAGTTTTATCCCGTTCTCCCCGATCAAACTATCATATCCGTCTGGCTGGGCGATTATGAAATCGTGGGCATGGGCTGCTTTAGCCGCGCTAACCACTAGTTCAAGGGGCAGATCCGGCCTCCCGTAAGCTATATTGTTTCTAATAGTGTCATCAAATAGTATGGTCTGTTGAGTCACTATACCGATTTTCTCACGCAAAGATCTCTGGGTAACTGAGCGGACGTCAATCCCGTCGATTTCGATGGATCCATGGCTTGGATCATAAAACCTGGGGACCAAATCCAACAATGTGCTCTTGCCCACTCCACTCTCTCCAACCACGGCGATGGCTTCTCCAGGATTGACCACCAGACTGATATCACTTATTACTGGGACTGAGTCATATGCGAACGTAACATTTTTGAGTTCCACCTTCCCTGATATCTCACCCAAAGAGAAAGCGTTAGGCGAATCCTTGACGTCGGGTTCGGTATCAAGCAGCGCAAAAATCCTTTCTCCCGCGCTTATACCCTCCTGAACCGTGTTGTTCACCTCACTGATTCTTTTTATGGGCTCGTAAAGCATCAATAGCGCAGCCATAAACGAAAAGAAAGTTCCTTGAGTGGACTCTCCCTTGATTACCTGATACCCACCAAAGGTTACAATTGCGCACACGCCAAAGCCACCGAGCGTTTCCATGACCGGGTTTGACATGGCCCGAACCTTAAATCTTCTCATGAATGCGTTAAACAGGTTCTCGTTAACTTCGGAAAAACGCTGTCGTTCATAGTCTTCCATAGCGAAAGCTTTTACAATTCTAATACCAGTTATCGTCTCGTTGAGTCTCTCTGTGATGTCTTCCAGTGAGACGAGCATTCTCCTAGAATAACGCTTGAGGCGGCGACCAAAGTTGATGAGCGGATATATCGCAAGCGGGAATACCACCATTGCTATCAACGCTAATGTAAAATCCCGTATAAAAACAACCACGATGAGACTGAGAACAGTCAGGGTGTCTCGAACAACCCCGGTGATGGCGCCAGTAAGAGCTCCCTGAACCAAAGAAACGTCGTTGTTCATCCTCGAAAGAAGCTCTCCAGTCGAATGTTTTACAAAAAAACCAACAGACATGTCTTCAAGTTTACAAAACATCTCCTTACGAAGGTCCCGGATTATGCTCTGACCAACGTAAGCCATCAGATAATATTGGCCGAAGTCACAAAAACCCTTTATAATATAAACACAAGCCACAACAACCGGAATCAACATTAACATGTTGAGGTTTTTCTCGAAAAAGATCTCATCCAGGGCAGGTTTAACAAGATAAGCCAAAGAAGCGGTCAGAACAGCTACTCCCAACATACAACAACTCGCAACTAGAAGCTTACCAATGTATGGACGGAGGTAATTTAGCAGTCTCTTGTAAATTGGCATGTTTCAGACCTCTGTCGTGACAAATGGGATGGCGTCTAACCTTTAAAAAGAAGGACAAGTCCTTTGCGCTTGGATCTGAGCCTTAATTGTGGGTTTCTGAATTGTTATAAAACTGGTCCAACCGCATTTACGCCCATAACACATATCTTGGCGTCATTAGCGGCTGCTAAAGTTTCTTCAGGGTTGGCGATCATGGTTTTTCCAACTTGGACAGCCAACACCTTTGCTCCTGCGGAAACCATGCTTCTAATAGTCGAAGGTCCAACACCCGGGACATCAAAACGCATATCCTGGTTAGGCTTGGCCATTTTCACAACCACTGAGTTCGGAATATTGAGATCTCGGACCCTTAAAATTGCTTTGTCAGTTCCCTCTATGGCCTCAACTACTAGCACTGCCCGGTTTTTAACCACCACCGTTTGACCAATGTCTAATCCGCCGATGGCTAAAGCCATTTCACGACCAAACTCAACGTCCTCAATCTGATGTTGGGTAGGTTGTTTCCGCGTAAGAACACCCAGGGAAGCCATCAACTTCGATGCCCA
>JAZDKD010000291.1:0-3117 GCA_043803345.1 Pseudomonadota bacterium | reverse complement strand
ACCAAGCCATCAGAATGCAGCGCCGACTTTGAAAAGTCACAAGCGGTTCATGGCCATTGAGGCCTTGTTCATGGGGTTTAGTAATGGCACTTTCCGCGGAAAATCTAATAGGTCAAGAGGTCGTTAGAGAACCTTTGGACTTGACGACGTTATGAAGCCGCGTGACCTGATAGCCCATTTGGTGAGAATGGTAAAGTTTTCAGCGCGAGCAAGTGATATGGTTTCTTTAGTGAAACTATACGGGGAACATGGCGGAAAATCAAGATTGGCCGGGCAGGGACGCCCAGCGCCACTGAAAGCCTAACTGGAGTTGCATCAGGATAATGGGAGTCGCCAGCCTCCGTGCCGCTCTCAGGGTAATCCACGAATTGACATTGGGACTGGCATTTTTTACACATTTAGCGTGTAAAGACGTCCAGGAACTTCCGGTAGGAGAGGCCAGATCCGTTCTAAGTCTTAATGATGGGGCGCTGGACCAGGATGCGGACAAGACCGACAACTGATTCAGAGTTCAGATAGATTTTAATCAATGATTTCGAACAACGCCCCAAACAACGACCGAGGGTGTATGAAAGCAAATCGATGGTCACCCCAATGACGAGGCGTCTGGTCCACAAGCTCAACCGGTTTTTCTTTGAGTTCATCGAGAGCTTCAGCGGTGTCCGGGACTTTGAAGGAGATGAGAAAGAATCCTTCCCCGCGACTTCTGATGAATTTCGCCACTTCGCTGTCATCATCTGTAGGAGCCACTAACTCGACTCCCGCTTCTCCAACATAATAACGAGCTACATCTATCTTTTCCTTGTCATCGACGTATCGGAGATCTGGGTCAAGGCCAAAAATTTCCTTGAAACGAGCTTCCGCAGCTATTCGGTCTTTGACGGCAATGCAGATGTGGTCAATTTTCTCGAGTTTCATAGTCATCTCCTACATAATGAGTCGTAAAAACCTTGCGCATGATGTGACTTGACAAAAGATAAGGTTTGCCCGTTGAGAAATGTCTCCTTACCGGCTCAGTGTTTCAAACGCTAGTCGCTCGGCGGCGCTGCAAAAAATAAATACCCAACCATATAACTACTCCAGGGAAAAACATGAGGTATTTGTATTTGTCGGGAAGCCCGAACCAGGATGACGTCAGATCAGGCCTCATCATTATGAGTGTCACGGCCAGAAGGCAAGGAACTTCGTACCACCGGTTTGAAGTCACAAACCAGCCTTGAGTTGCGGATACGAACGCCAGAATACCCAATATGCATGAAAAAAGAATGAGTATTCCATGCGCAATGGAATTAACACCCATGAGCAGTAGATCATGATTGAAAACGAACATGAATGGCAAAATAGCCGTACGGATGTGGTACATGAAGCCCTGCAATCCCGTAGCAACGGGCTGAGAACCGGCTATGGCGGAGGCAGCGAAAGACGCTAGGCCAACAGGAGGAGTGTCATCGGCCAGAACCCCATAATAGAAACAGAAAAGGTGAGCCGCCATAAGAGGAATGATGACACCGTTGACTTCACCCAACAAAACCATCGCCGGAGCCGTTAGTGAAGCCACCACGATATAGGTGGCGGTGGTTGGTAGGCCCATGCCGACTATTAGACTGGCGAATGCGGTAATCAATAGCATTGCATAAATATTGCCGCCGCTCAGATGGTCGATCACCTCAGTGACCAGTCCCCCAAGACCCAAGGTAACCACGCCAACAATGATCCCAGCGCATGCCGTGGCTATAGCCACACCAACCATATTGCGAGCGCCGGTAATCAGACTATCAATCAATACCGACCCCGATTTTTTAATGCCAGTTAATAAGGGCTGTCCCTGCAACAGAGCTTGAATGGGGTTCTGGAGTCCCATGATAAGCGCCAGCGTCAGGATAGCGCGAAAAACCGACATCTGTGCAGAGTGTCTGAAATAGATCAACTCCAAGATTAAAACTGCAATCGGAATCAGGTAATGCAATCCGCTGAAAAACACTTGCCTGAACTTGGGAATCTCATCCCTGTTCATCCCCATGATTCCCATTTTGCAAGCTTCCACATGGGTGATATAAAAAAGCGCGCTATATGAAACTATGGCTGGAATCAATGCGGCTTTTGCAACTTCCACATAAGGAACGTTAACATATTCCGCGATTATGAATGCCGCCGCTCCCATAACGGGTGGCATCAACTGGCCATCAATACCTGCCGCTACTTCAATTGCCGCCGCCTTTGTGGCGGGGTAGCCGACTTTTTTCATGAGAGGAATGGTAAACGTTCCTGTTGTCACCACGTTAGCGATGCTGGAACCGGAAACCATACCAGTTAGTCCACTTCCGAGAACAGCAGCCTTCGCAGGACCTCCCCTAAACCTGCCGAGAAGAGACAACGCCACAGCTATGAAGTAGTTTCCAGCCCCCGCCTTTTCAAGCATTGCGCCGAAAAGAACAAACATAAAAACAATATTGGCCGACACATCAAGAGGTATCCCGTATATACCCTCGGTAGACATTGTCATCTGACCGAGAAGACGATTCAGAGAAACTCCTTTGAAAGCAAGGAAATCAGGAAGATAGTTCCCATACAGGGCATAGATGAGAAAAAAAATGGATATCACAGGAAGGGCGGGGCCTATGACCCTCCTACCCGCCTCGAGGAGAAGCAGCAACAATACAATTCCGAAGAAAAGGTCCCGCTCGAGTGGCGCTCCCTGGCGTGAGCTGATTCCGTTGTAATCCAGCAATATGTATATGGCCGACACACATGCCAGGCCGGCTAAAATGGAGCGACCCAAAAGACTGAAGTCTGACTGTGTTTGAAATATCCCTAATACTGGTTTTTTTCTGAACGGGAGGGCGAGGAATACCACAAGCAGCGCAAAACCAAGATGAATAGCCCGGACTGCGAGACTGTCCAGAATGAGCCAACTTGCGATGGAGAGTTGAAAGATGGACCAGGCAAGGGCAATCACTCCGATGATGGAGCCATAACTCCTTTGCGGAGAGGAAGCTCCTGAAAAACAGGAATCCGAAACTCCCGACGCTCCTGGAGACTCTTTCTGGGGCTGCATTTTTCGTTGAGCCATGATTAAGAACTTTTGATCCTTAGCTGAATCAATTAAGGGCCACAGTG
>JAZDKD010000290.1:0-2308 GCA_043803345.1 Pseudomonadota bacterium | reverse complement strand
CAACCAAAATTATTGCCACTAAGACACTAAGGCACAAAGAAGGTCAACGGCGAAAAGGGAAAATTAGACGCTGAGCCACAGAGGGCCATAGAGAACACAGAGAAAAGGGGAAAAGGCAGGGAGAAAAGATTAACCACGAAGTTTCACGAATTGGCACGAAAAGTCATTAAACACGGATACCCAGGGCACAAGTTAACGCGGATTGACACGGATTTGGTTGAAACTGTAAGTCCGGCGAGGGCGGGGCTTTGACATTGATTATTGGTCATTGATAATTTGACGGGGAGCGGAGTGTTTTGATTGATTATTGATAATTGATTATTGACTATTTGACAGGGGGCCGGATGGTTTTATAGAATAAATGCGGTCGGCGGGGCTTGTGAAGCGGGACGGGCCGGCGGGCTGTGTCGCCGTCCCTATGGGACAGGTCCCGGCGGCGGCTAACTCCTCATGGAGGACCAACATTCGGGCAACAAGAGCGACCATCCCCTGGTGCATTCCTCGGGAGGTTAGATTCTGTCAATTGGCCGAGGCACTGGAGCACGGACAATAATTGCTAATCGTCCACGGCCGTACTGGCTGGTTCTGGCTTGGCACCATCCGGGGAACTTCGCAGCGACTATGGTCGTATCTCGTTGGCACCAGACATCGTAGACACCCGGCTGGGTGGTTTCTTCGAAGAATATGAAGCATGGGCCAAGATCGCCGATCTCCGGAAATCCATTAATGCGCCGCGTGCTGCTGTTGCGGTACTTCCGGGAAATGCTGACGGATTTTTCGTAAGGAGGCGCGGCACGAGACGGAAGGAATACTCTGACAGTAATTGACCGGGATGAGGTTCCGGGGCCGAAAAAACAATTTGCAACTTCCAGGGGGATCTGGAGTTGTTGTTCGTGGCCGCCTGTCTCCCAATCGTGTCGCTCAATAATCAGGCACTGTTTGGTGGAAATGCTAGTTCTAGACATTGTTAATCTCCTTACTGGTGACTTTGTAGTTCTGGCGGTATCTCGATACCAAGAAGCTGAGCAACAAGGTTGTCTATCTTGCGGTCGAGATGCGCACAAATACGGTGAGTCGCGTCTTCTTCATGAGGGGTCTTGGCCTCGAAGGCCTTTGTCGCAAGTTGAATACGCCGGGTTCCGAGCTCGTTGAGGGCTTGACATCCATTGGGGTCGCGCGCGGATGGGGGTATGGGGAAGACGTTCAAATGCTTAATTTTGAGTTCTGCAAACACTCGTCCCGTTCTCGGCTCAATGGTGCGAAAGTACCACGTTGCGAACCTGCTGTTTAGGAACGCGCAAAGCCCAGCAAGGGATAAGGAGCAAGGGGTCTTAGGAAACAAGATGAAGAAGTTGTTACTCGCGTACCTTCTCTCCGAATCTAATGCAGCGAGAACAAAATCGCCGGTCCGTCTGACCAAAACTTTATCTTGCGCGTACCATTCAGGTCTGCCACCATTTGCGTAGAACTTCTTGGATTTCTTTTGGGGCAGCATACTGTGTCTGATGTAACGCCCGTTCCATTTCAAATGATACGGCGCTATCTCATCCCGCCCAAAAAGGAGCTGTTGGCACGTGTCGTCGACCGGCTCATCAACGAAAAGCTCCTTGCGGATATTCCCGCTATGCACGCCCTCGTGGACCTGGAAAAAATCCCCCAATTTCGGGCAATTCCCAAGTTCCTCTAAAATCTGACGTTTCTCTTGGGTTAAGAACAAGTTGAAAACGCACCGTGGATTTCTTCTGAAGTCCAATTGCGGTATCTCGTGAGATAAGGGGTGTTCGAAATCATGAACTCTCACTGCGACCAAGTGATCTTCTGGGGCAGGCTTCTTCTGCCCTATGATAGTGGCCGTGTCTATGACGGCAGAGGCAAAAGCCATTCCCCACCAGTCGATTTCTGTGATAGACAAATCTTCCAGGATGCACTTTCGCGTTTCTTCATAGTCTTTCAGTAAGATGATGTCAGGTAAAACCATGCCGAACATGCCGCCGGAAAGTGTCAACATGATACCGCGCTCGACAAAAGGCCGAAAGATATCAAGAATTCCGGTCACAGAAGTGTACCTGGTTCGCAGATATAGGTTGGTGTTTTCATCGAAGGAAACGCCCTTTTGGCCCCAGGGTGGGTTTCCTATTACTGCGTCGAATCCGGGGTTTTTGCGGTTGAAGATTTGGGGGAATTCTTGTTTCCAGTCGAAGGGGTTGATTTTTTGGTAGAGGTCATTGTTCGTATTGCGTATTGGGTATTGCGTATTGCGTTGTTGTGATTCGAGGTTGTCGAAGAAGTCGGGGGCGATAAGGGAGTT
>JAZDKD010000289.1:0-4091 GCA_043803345.1 Pseudomonadota bacterium | reverse complement strand
GAAATTTCTTTTTTCATGGAATTCACCTCTGAATTGATTCCAAAATTGAGGCAAGAGGGGTTAGTGACATTCAGCGAAAGCGACGGCAAATTCGGGGCCTTCTCGTACCGTGGAGAGGACGGAAGATTCTCCCTGGATTTTGATAACGAAACAGGATTAACCCGTGTTACTGTCCCGATTCCTCTGGAGGTGGACCCAGGTGATTATTTCGTCAGTGTCTCCGTAAAGATTGATTCTCGAGAATTCTCAAGAAACTTCAGGTTAATACTGGGACCCAGCACAGCTTACATGCCCATGCCTCTGAAAGATGGGCAAAGAGTGGCAGGAGTAGCTGTGTCGCTTTATGGTGTAAGATCCGAATCCAATTGGGGAGTGGGGGACTTCACCGATTTGAGAGGAATTGTAGACTGGGCAATCCAAGACCTCGGAGTTCATTTTGTAGGACTAAATCCTCTGCACGCGCTTTTTAACACAACACCTTATAATTGTAGTCCATACATGCCTTCAAGTCGTATCTTCTACAATTGCATTTACATCGATGTTGTAAAGGCCGCTTCATTCATCTCGAAGGATCTATCGGATCAGATATCAGCCAATCAGGAATTTATGGAGCGAGCGCGTAAATTAAGAGAAGCGGAATATGTTGATTATGAGGGTGTGTCCAAACTGAAAATTGAGGCCCTTGGCCAAATTTTTGAGCATTTTCTTTCAGAAGGCGATTTGGAAAGTCATTCGTTGAGGCGGATCGAATTCCAACATTATGTCCAGCGCAAAGGATACGATCTCGAAAGATTCGCCACATTTTGCGTCCTTAGAGATTATTTTCTTGACGAGTCACGAGGAATTCATAGCTGGAAGGACTGGCCCGAGAGTTTCAGGCATCCGGAACAAGACGCTGTAAGACTCTTCAGAGTAGCTCATAGCAAGGAGATCCAGTTCCAGCAATTTGTTCAGTGGATAGCTGAAACACAACTCGCTGAGACACATTCATACTCTTTACTTCGTGGCATGCTGATTGGCCTATATCATGATGTCGCGCTTGCTGTTGATCCGAATGGCTCTGACAGTTGGTCAAAGCCTGAGCTTTTCATAAAGGGGTTCCGGATCGGCGCTCCCCCTGACGCTTTCGCTCCGGAAGGACAGGATTGGGGATTTCAGGCGCCAAACTCAGATCAAATAAAGAACTCGGGTTTTTCTACATTCAGAGAAAGCCTCAAATCAGCTTCCACTTTTGGTGGAGGCCTCCGTATAGACCATGTGATGCAGATTCATCATCTTTTTTGGATACCGGAGGGGAAGAAGGCCAAAGATGGCGTTTATGTTAAAGACTACGAATTCGATCTTTTAAATGTACTGACATTGGAAAGTTTGAGGGCAGAGGCGATACTGGTGGGAGAGGATCTAGGCACATTACCGTTCAACTTCCGTGAACGCATGATGGATAGGGGGATCCTGTCTTATAGGATCTTTTATTTCGAGAGAGATAGCGGTCTCAATCAGATTCCATTCAATAATTACCCTGTCAATGCTCTCGTTTCTCTGTCTACGCACGATTTGCCAACTCTCGCCGGGTTCTGGCAAGGATTGGACATAGACAGCAGAATTGCGATAGGGTCACGGTCACCTCAGGACGAAGAAAAATTGCGTTCTGAGAGAAAAGAACACAAGGCGAAGATTATAGAGCGATTGGTTCGCGACGGAACTCTACCCGCCGAGGTAGCGCATCATGCGTGGGAATCAGCGACACTAACGCCAGAACTGCACCAAGCGGCGCTTCTGTTCGTGCTCAAAACCCCATGCAAGCTTGCTTTGATCAGTTTCGAAGATCTTTTCATGGATACGAGACAGCAAAACCTGCCCGGAACTACTTCTGAGCACCCCAACTGGGTTACAAAAACTAAATTTACCCTGAGAGAATTGCGGAACCATCCTGATGCGGTTCGTATCGCTTCAAAATTTAGAGGACTCGTTGAAGAATCTGGAAGATGTTTCCAAGCTAAAACTTGACATTAGGTTTTGAAACAGACCTAATCCAAGTGACCTTCGAAACTGCGTTTGGCGCGGATACTCCGGTTTGATTATTCCAGAGAACAGCGATTTGTCCGACATCGGCGCGCCAACGTTCTATTTTGCGAATCGCTTCGGCTTCCCAAGGCAGCCATGCCACCCGATTCCTCATTCTAATGGACGCTTCTAACTCTGCCGAAACTGGTGGCGCGATAGGGCCATCCTCCAAGGCATCCGCTTCCTTGAGATAATTAGTTAGTATTCTAACCTGGCGCCTGTTTAATTTGCCACGGATTTGTCGGAGTCTCTCTTCCACCATGGACTCAAGGCCCATTGACGCGATGTTATTTTTTTCTTTGCATTCTATTAATTCACTTAGAAATTTATAGTTTTCTCTAAATTCTGAGGGAATAGAAGACAGGTCCATATCCTGGGCGGATTTGTCCAATGTCATGGCTGCTCCACTAGCTGATGATTCTTAGGGTTTTACGAGCTATCTGACAGGGTCCGGGAATCCGGTGTCGAGGAACGGGGTAACACAGCCTTTATTTATTGTCAAGTATTGGTTTTATTATTTTGAATAAAACTTTTGAATTCTTATATATATTTGATATCATTTCGTACCATAGAGTTCCTTGTGGCGTTTTAGCACTTCGGGATCAATATGGATTTGGCCTTTATACTTTTCCTGAAATTGTTGCAGATCTTTTTTTTCCTGATATGAAAACACCGTAGTCTCGATATTTCCTACCAACCACTCACCATATGGGAGTTCCCGGACCAACGCGACACCACTCATGACAGTAGTCTGGTTGACTCGTTGGGCGTGAATAAAACATCCAAGCAAAATTCCAATTCCCGCCATTAGGACGAAATATATGACAATAATGAACTTGCGAATCATTTAATTCCCTCCGAAGGTGGTGTTGGCTCGAAATGTGGAGTGGAAATTCAAACAGCGCCGACGCCCTCACCTAGCCATACAGGACATAAATACACGACAACAGCCACAAAGTCACACATATCAAGAGGGGAGGATCAGTCAGCAACAGGGCGGTCGGGGAGCCACCGTCTTTTTTATGATATATCAGATAAAGGTACCTGAATATCCCATAGGTCACAAATGGGATCGTCAACATCATTTTTTCCGACCGAATGTCTGTCCCAGGCCCTGCTTTTACAGAGTAAAGGCAATAGAATATAAAGGTAGAAGTTGTGACAACCTGGAGAAGCTGATCAAGAAAACCCACGCTGTAACTTTCGAGAACCGGCCTATGGTTAAAAGCCTCTCCGTTGAGAAACATGACTTCGTGCCTTCTCTTTCCGAATGCTAACAGTGTTGCGACAGAGAAAGTGCAAAGCACCAACCAGCTCGACACCCCAACACTCAGCGCTGATGATCCGGCAAGCACGCGAAGCAAAAATCCAGTCGAAATTATCAAAACATCAATGATCACAAAGTGTTTTAGTTTCCAGGAATATAGACAATTCAGAATTACATAACCTACCAGGACCCCAGTTGTAAAAATTGGCAATCTGAATAATAAAGAGTTCAAGAACATCAATGCTATCAGTAAAGCGGCAACAGCGAGCCCAACAGTTGGCGCCACAGCTCCTGACGCCATCGGACGTTTCTTTTTAAGGGGATGGATTCTATCCTGGTCTATATCCATGTAATCATTAATGATATATACTGCAGACGCTGTGAGACAAAAACCTATGAAAACCCCAAGGGTCTTTACCGAATCATAGGGACAAAAAAGTCGCCCGCTAAAAATCAAAGGCATCAGGACGAATCCATTCTTGACCCATTGTTGTGGTCGGATTAATTTGATCAGTGAAGTTAGGCTGTTCATCTGTTTGGTTTATCGACCATTCTGCGCGTTTGACTGAAATGTTCTCTCTCGCGCCGATAGAGTTCCAAGCTTATTATCATAACAGAATCCAATAGTAAACCTTAACTCTAACAGTAGTTAATCAACTCTATGTATTTGTAAATACCGTTGAGATGAGAACGAATATTCGTGCAAATTTTTGCTACATTCCTGACGTTTTTCGGAAATCACGCCTTTTTTGGAGCAGTG
>JAZDKD010000288.1:0-12147 GCA_043803345.1 Pseudomonadota bacterium | reverse complement strand
CAGCAGGAACCAAAAATTCTTTTTTTTCATATGGTCTTCCGACATTGTTTCTGGTTCTATTGTGGGGGGTTGTCATCTGGTTCATTGGCCCAAAGGGCGAGTTCATGATCAATGACGATTGGTCATTTATCAAAGCTCTCCAGATAGCCACTTGCGATGGGTGCGTTCCGGCGACCGGATGGGGAAATGGAGGCCCATCTTTACTCGGCCATTTAGTGTGGGGATTCGCTTTCACAACAATCTTTGGTTTTTCGGTGACTACACTCCGTGTGTCAGTAATCGTGATGGCGTTATTGGGCTCCATTGCATTAATGGTTTTCCTGAAAAGAACCGGCGCATCAAGCGCTCTTGCCTTCTGGGGCGCTGTGACCTTACTTGCCAATCCGCTGGTACTGTCGCAATCCTTCACTTTCATGACCGACATTACTCTTGCCGGCATAATGATATTTGCCGTGATTTTCCTTATTGAAGGTCTGGAACGTCAGAACAAAGCGATTGTCGCTGTTGGAATGGGATTCACCCTCGCGGCATTACTTACACGACAGATTGCGATCGCCATCCCCTGCGCTTTAATCTTGATTACTTTCATCCATCCTGAAGCAAGGCGGATGGGGCGATTCAAGATCTTCCTTATGACGCTTTTAATCGCGATCATACCGTGGGTCGTGTTTGAAATAGCCCTAAAAAAACTCGGGAGTACAGCTTTAACCGATCACGAAGTAATTCACGCGATTATCAATGATCCTTTGAACCTGGGTGTCTATGGATACTTAAGATTGCTCTTCGACAGGGTGGTCATTGGAGTTGGTTATGTAAGCGTTCTTGTTTCGCCGGTCGTAGCCTTAAATCTCAAGGAATTGTATTCAAAGAAAATCTTCCGAACTTATTTAAAGGCCTTAACCATCTTTTTCTTATTTCTGCAGGCCGGCATACTTACCGGAATGGTTCACCCGCCGGTAGCCTTCTTTCGTAACATCATAATTGACTTTGGTATTGGTCCGCTTCTTTTGAAAGACACCTATATTTTGCATATACCGCGGGTATGGCAAATCCCCGTTAGTCTATATTACTGTCTCGCTTTCTGGTCAGCAATAAATGCGTTTGCTTTGGCCATGATGGCTTACTCTTCGATCTCAAACATTGTGGATCGAGCCAGAGACAAAGACATTGAACCACCCAGCCTGACTCCGACGTTTTCTCTCGCTCTTGTGATCGTTTATTCTGGGATAATCTTGTTTACGGGCTATCACGACCGTTATCTCATCCCGGTTTGCATTTTCATCATCGTTTGGATCATAAGCGAAAAGTACGAAACGCTTAATCTGGTTTTTTGGAAAAACTCCCTTGTTCCAGCTTTTGTCGCGATTATTATCATAGGGTGTTTCTCTGTTGGAGCGGTTCACGACTTGGTAAAGACCAAAACGGCGCTTAAACAGGCGCAGGATTATGTCGTCAACGATTTAGCCGTTCCACCATGTTCACTGGATGGTGGATTCGAATTTAATGGATTTAATTGCTACAAGAAGGGTTATGTCCAAAAACCGGGACTGAGTTGGTGGTGGGTAGATAGAGAAGATTACGTTTTAACTTTAGGTCCCCTGCCTGGGTACACAGTCGAGAAGATTTTCCCCTTTCAAAGAATATTTCCAAAAGATGGGGCAATTTACGTATTGAAGAACGACAATAAAATTTTCCCTCATAACGCGCAACTGGCAACTGAAAAATGAATTGGTTTTCCGGGTCGGTTTCCTGGAAAATTTTTCAGGATAAATAATCAGCACCGAAATTTATGGCAAAAGACAATTTTCCTGTTTCCGTAAACTTATTTCTGCTTCTCGGGCTTGTAATCGCTTCCTTTTTTGTCAACGCATTCAACGTAGAAATATTTCTCTGGCTCAACTCCATCCATTCCAACCTTTCAGACCTGTTCTGGATATCCATGACTACTTTAGGGGATGGTTTGCTGCTGGGTATCATTCTGGGGATGTTTATCCTTGTTAATCCAAGGATCACCGCCTTTGGGCTCGCTCTTTTGATTGCAGCGTCTATCTCAGCCAACCTCATCAAAATGATAATCCCATTATCAAGGCCGGCAGAGGTATTGGAAACGATCCATTTCATGGGACCTGTTTTGCGGTCAGGGTCATTCCCATCCGGCCACAGCGCTGCGGCAATGGCTACTGCGGTAGCGTTAGTCCGATTCAGCGAATCACAAATTCTTAAATTCATTTTGGTGTCTTTTGGATTATTTGTCGGTTTGTCGAGAATCTTCGTAGGAGCTCATTTCCCCAATGACGTTGTATGGGGAATCATTGTGGCATTGTTGGTTTACGAGTTTCTGGCGACTTATTTGTGGCCCCCAATAGAGTATTATGTTCCGGAAACGCCCCCTTACAGGAATCGTTTTTTTCAGGCGCTGGTTTTTGTTCAGATCATTGTGTCATTATTCTGCCTAGTAATCTATTCCAGGATTTATGCGGAATACCCCCCTGCCGCAATCGCTATCTCAACGGGAGTTCTGACTTTTTTTCTGGGAGCGGCGTTCAAGTCTTTCAGGAATTGATAACAAAAAAACAATTACGGCGGTGAGTTACGAAACTTGGAAAAAATCTTCGGCAACTGCAAAATCGGACAAATTTTGATAAATTTTGCGCTGGTTTTGGCGTCTACCGCAATAGTCATAATTTTCTTCGAGCTAGGTCTCAGAGCATTAGGCTATAGCCCTTCGTATTTCAGCCCTTGGGCTGCTAACCTCTGGAAGAACGACCCATATCTGGGCTGGATAAATGCTGAAGGACAGCAAGGTTTTTTTGAGCATCCTCAATTTAGGGTTTCTGTAAATATCAATTCAAAAAGTCTTCGAGACATTGAGCATTCTCCTGAAAAGTCTAAGCAAACAAAGCGTGTTTTGATTTTGGGAGACTCCTTCGTGTGGGGGTTTGGAGTAGAAGCCGAGCAAAGATTCTCGAACATCATTCAAAAAGAGGTTAGTTCAACAACCAATAAAGTTGAGGTAATTAATGCCGGCGTATCTGGCTGGAGCACTGATCAGGAGCTACTTTGGTTAGAGAAATATGGACTGTCCTACAACCCTGATCTCGTGATCCTGCTGTTCTACCAAAATGATTTAGAAGACAATTTACGCCTTATGGTTAACAACTTTTATAGAAAGCCGAGATTTGTTCTTAAGGATGATGGAGAGCTAATCCTTACGGGCACTCCATGTCCTCATGCTTCTCGGTTTTTGCTAACTCTAAAATACCTGCGGAACCATTCCAGTATTGTCGCCTTGCTTGGCAATTTGACCTATCGTAGTGGTTTAAACATTGGAAATTTGATTTTTGGCAATGCCAACGTCACTAGAGAGACAGATAAGGAAATTAGACTCTCTCTCACTTTGCTCCTAAGAATGAACAACATTCTCTCTCAAAAAGGAATACCATTCGTCTTGGTTACTTATTGTGAAGGAGATCGTTCTTGCGCAGCTTTGAGTTCTCTGGCCAAAGAAAATGACATTATTTTATTGAACGTTGACAAATTGGAAGGATATTCCAGAGATGTCATGACAATTAAAGGTGACGGACATTGGAATGCCGTTGGTCATAGTTTTGTAGGTAAAGCTCTGGCGGAATTTCTGCAGAATCAAAAGATTTTGCAATAATGTCGAAAACATCTCAACTTATATTGTTTATAGCGGTTCTCGAAAATAATCGCGAAAAGAACGCGACTTTTTGGTGAAAATGTGATTTTCTTTGGTCATGTCCCGTCAAAGAAATATCCCAAACAGAGAGAACTGCACCGAAAAGGAGCTGGATACAGCCACCAATGCAGCGCCGACTTTAAAAAGTCACAAGCGTCTCATGGCCATCAAGGCCTTGTTCATGGGACTGACCCATGAACAGGTGGCAGAGTTGTTTTCTGTAAACCAGGATTCAGTCTCCCGTTGGGTGAGACGTTTTAATCAACGAGGCATCGATGGGCTTATCGAGGGACCTCGTGCAGGACGTCCCTCCAAGATCAGTTCAGAGCGAGCCGATGAATACCGCGAGCTGGTTTTACATCCAGAGCAAGTCAATGAGACTCACTGGACTGGACGTAAGTTTCACGGGTATCTGACCACTCGCTGCCAGCTTGAGGCTGGTTACAGCACGCTAATGCGGTGGATTTATAACGAAGGTTTTCGGCTGAAAGTGCCTCGATCCTGGCCCGATGGACAGGATGAAGAAAAGAGAAAGTCTTTCATTGAGCTGATCAGGAAGTTGTTGAATGATCAAGGTATAGAGCTATGGTTTAGTGACGAGTGTGGTGTCGAAGGGGACCCTCGTCCCCGGAGACGCTTTGCGAAAAAAGGGGATAAGATTCGTCAACCATACGCTGGGACCCATCTGAGAATGAATGTAATAGGCATGGTGGGCCCAAGAAAGGGCCAATTCTATGCGCTTGAATTTAACCATTGCGATACTCAGATTTTTCAGATCTTTCTGGATCACGCCAATCGGGACATCCAATTCGAGCGTCCTCGTAACCTGTTGATCCTGGATAACGCTTCCTGGCATAAAAGCAAATCACTGAAATGGGGTCGATTTGAGCCGCTGTTTCTACCACCGTATTCGCCGGATCTGAACCCAATCGAGCGGCTCTGGCTCATCATGAAGGCTGAGTGGTTTTCGGGATTCTACGCCAAAACGCCTGATCAGCTCATAGATCGTCTCACTGAGGCTTTGAGATGGCTCATAACCAGAAAAGATCAAAATATTAAAACTTGCGCTATTCCGACAGAACTTTAGAGAAGCGCTATAACCGATTCGGTTGGTTACCATTAGCCCTCAGGTCATACGCGACGCAACCTTCTCAGAACAAACGTGAAAAGAGATGTTATGTAGGGCAGTCGCTCTTGACGAACTCGGCGAATCAAATAGATTGAAAAAACCACAAAAAACATCGCAGGTGCTGGGATCGCGATCTCTGGTATGATCAGATAGGAACGGGCTGCTCGCTCAGCGGCTAGTGTCAGCGCATAGTACGCAAAAATGGCCACAAGCCCCAACGATACGTTATTGAGCCTGCCCTTGCCAAGATTGACAAGACCGACAGGAAAAGAAATAAAAGCTAGGGCTATGCACGAAAAAGGATAAATAAATCTCTGAAGTATAAGGATTCGAGCGAATGTATCCGCCCTCTTCTGAAAAGCCTTTGATTGATCTGTTCCGTTTTCACTTTCGCTGGTGATTGTCGCTATCCTATCTCGAATTTCTGATATTGACAATTCTTCCAGAGATTTCTGTTCTCTCTCAACGTTCATCTGCGCTAGTGGATATTTGAAGATGTAGCTCTCAAAAGCAAGATTTCCTGTAGAGTCGCCGCGCGAGTCTTCCCTCAGAACAACTCCATCTCTCAAATCCAGTATAAATGACTTTCCTTCAGGGTCAGTCGCCACCTTTCCCTTCTTGGCGAGGATAGTAGTAACGTCATCCGGCTTTGATGATTCCCTGATAAATATCCTGCTCATAAGGCCTGATGAAGAATCAATCTGCTCGACATACAAAATCATGTTCTTCAAGGAATCGAAAAAGACCCTCTCCTCTATCCCCGCGTCTATCCTTTTCGTCAGCGCCTCATACATGAGCCTTTTGCCCTCTGAAATTCCCTTTGGTATTAGAACCAAAGTGCACAGCAGGCTGAGGAGGAAACCTACGCAACCAAGGGCCAAAACAGGCGGTAGAAGTCGGGTCACAGAAATTCCGCTGGCCTTGATTGCAGAAATTTCGTTGTCCGAAGACATTCTGCCAAGTCCAAGCAATATCCCTACCGCTATGGACAGAGGCGCAACTGTGACAAGAGTTCCGGGCAGAGCGCTCGCCAAAGCCTGAAACAATATGATCGTCAACTCCAGGCCGGACTCCATGCCTTTTTGCAGAATCGGAAGAAAGCCCGCAATGAGCCCGGTAACCAAAAAAATAGCGAAACAGAAAAGGAACGAAACACTTATTTCCCGGAATAAATATTTATCTATGATTCTCATGAAGTTGAATTCAACACTGTCTAAGAAGACCTGCGCTCTATCTCAGAGATCCTTTTAGAAAGTTCATCGGACTGAACGTTGACACTGACACGGCGGGCTCGCAACCACTGAATGCCCTCGAGTTCATTTAACTCTACGTATTCGAGGTCATCCATCAGGTAATGGTTGTCCTGAAGGTATGAAATGTGCCTCTTCATTTCAATCGCTTCTTCTGGCCGAGAGTACACTATGGCTATTTTGTCAGGTTGGGAAAGTTTGTCATTGTCGATTTTTGTCGTCGCTCCACTAACACGAGACCTGATTATTTCATGACCGATATCCGGGGAGCTTTCAACATCGAATCGCTTCTGATCAAATCTAAATCTGATCGAAATTGGAGTGTGGCTCACCACAACCACGTGACTCAGTTCAAGAGGCGCCTTTAGTTTGGGTTGGACAACTGAATTGTGCCATGCCATACCGCAGCAAACGATCAACTGCCAGAGCCTAAGATTCTTGACGTATACTTCATTGAACTTGAGTTTTTCGACCATTGATTCCCCAAGATACATCACATAGTCGACCCCATCAGTCTTACGTTTGTCAAAGAAATGGGGGAAAATCGACTGAGCATGCGCCTGTTCTTTTTCCAGATAATCAGACAGGGTATTGTTGAGCAGAGATATACTTTCTTCAAGGTCACGCCTCTCATCGAAAACGGTAAGAGTCTTAGGGTCAAGTGAATTTTCATATTCATCTATCGCCTTTGCCAATTCTGGTCCGAAAGTCCTCAAGAAAGGGAAGAGAGGTTCGATTTCAGATTGAATAAGATTTATGATCGGTTGCTCATCAGCGGTCGTGAAACCTTCGGATATTCTTCTGAGTCGTCCTCGAATTTGATGACTCGCCTCATCCAGAATGGGAAACGATTTCTTGGAAACGGCAGCAGAGACTATCTCCAGAGCCAGATTCAACTGTTTGGCCAGATCGGTCTGTATGCTTCTATTCCTACCGATTGACGCCCCCCTGATATCGGCCGTCGCATGTAACGCAAAGATATCCCTAAAAACTACGGGGTCAAATTCCGCAATTAAACCCTCCCTGGATTTCTCCAGGCTATCAATAGCCATCTGCTTAAAACGCCACAGAATTGATCTGTGCACAGCGCTGCAATTATCGAGGATAGCTCTCTCAATTTCTGAATTAATCACGTCAATCTCATTTTTCAAAGCGATGGAGAGAATCGGGACAACCTTTTCTATCAAACCTGAATGCAGAATTTGAAACTCCATGGAATGCTCTGAGGTCATGTAAAGAAGTCCTATGGGGCCTTCCCCATATTTGAGAGCAGCCAGAAGCAGTGATTTTGCGTCCTTTTCCATCAAATCAATATTAGATTTGAGTTTGATCGGCGCAGTTGACTGATCAGAAACAATTATTGTCCGACCATCATTAAGAACATTTTGAAAATGCGTTCCATCAACTTCCGAAATATTGAAACGAATCGGAGGCAGAAAAATGTTTTCTCGGTCTTCAACACCCAGGTCTTTGAAAACCATACACTGATCCCTGTCAACGGCCATCACCCCGACTCGTAGATCGGGGACCCCTAGCAAGGTCCTCAGTCGCGTTTCCAGGAGTGCCAATCCGGTTGCTTTTCTAAAGGGGCAATTTCCCGCAATTTCTTTTTCTAGGTTTGATATCACAGCCTCAGATGTAACGTCCTCCGCATGAACAACTGAGAATCCCTGAAATTCAAATTTCTCAATTGGGATGATTCGGCTCAACACGTTTATATCCGAAAGGCTTTCCTGAATTTCACGCCTGTCGGCCTCAGTCAATTCAGGTGGATCCGAGAGGCTATGGCACGTGACGAACTTGTCTTGAATCAAAAGGTTGTAGTATGTGTCCAGCCCTGTGTCGCTGTCAGGGATGACAATGGTCAACGCTGATTCTTGGTTGCTATCTATCTCATAGAACTTTTTTAAGATCATCAAATATGCACGCAACAGTAGTTTTCTGTTGTAGGTATCCGGATCAGGAAAAGGTTTTCCTTTGAGTGATCCGTCTCCACCGATGATCTTTTTCTTCAGAAGAGGCGATACGAAAAAGGGTCTCAGTTGGAAGGGTATAAACGCGCCGGAAAGTTGAATTTCCCAGGAAGCCCTTGGGAATACGGCCGACATTAAGGTCTTTATGAGTCCTTGATGTCTTTCAAGAGCTGAGAAATCAGTTATGGGATCCAGAAACTCCTTGGCGTCATCCAGTTTGGAGGTTAATTCTTCCGGGGACAATCCCCATGAGGCTTCAGGTGATTTGAGTGTCCTGTTCCAGAAATCAATTAGAGGCCTCAAGTTCAAAACAGATTTGAAAGGGAATGTGTTCTTTTCATTCATTTTGACCCTCCTCCGGACCTCTTTGGTTCTGTGGACATTCTTCTGGTTCATGTTTATCGGCATTTATACACAAGCTCCATTCATGGTCAAGAAATCCCTGTTTTGTGGTAGGTTGTTGACACAAACTTCCAGGCAATTTTGAGATTATCAGCATTTCATAACTTAAATCAAACTTGAGGCGTAACGAAAGAGGATAGATTTGAATATTGAAAACAACCCGGGGCATAGTCAGTCTACTAATCCAGTTGGCAGAATGTCGGCTTCACAATTATTGATGGTACTGAGTATAGTGAAAGGTATCTCGATTCTTCAATATCCGATCAGTCGATGTATGTAATTCCATTGAAAAATGAAGGAATCAGTGCAGTAATAGCCAAAGGCAAAGAATGGCAGGGACTCGTCGGCGAGGGATGGCTGCAGGTACCGGGAACCGACACATACTGGGCATTGCGTCTGTAACGTTTCAATTATCAAGAGGTAAGACTGGACAATGGATTGGGCTGGCCCCTTATCGCGCTTTAACAACATAGTTTCCGACCCAAACAGATGGACTGCGCGGGTGCGGATAGGCTTTTGGCTATTCGGCGCATTGGCTGGTGGGATTCTGGCATATACCACTAGGCATTATGTAAACGGTGACGCCACCGCTTATCTGGATATGGCCGAGGCTTTCCGTGAGGGTTTATGGAATGAGGCGACTCTTCTGGGATATTCCCCTGGTTATTCGATTCTGTTGGCGCTTTTCGAATACATTGTCCCCGCGACGACTCTTAATGAATTATTCGTCGTAAAGTTTTTAAATTTCATACTTTTTCTCGCCGCAATGGGGGCCTGTGATTTTTTTGTTCATCGATTGACAGACGAAATTCAAATCGATGGGGAACGCGGCCCCTTACCGCCTTACGTAGTAAAAGCTATCGTTTTTTCAGTTTTTCTCGTAACGTCTTTGATATGGGTGAGGGTGCAAATCATAGCCCCGGACATGCTGGTATTCATCTTTGTGTTGCTGTCTCTTACGGTTCTCCTTAACATCAATCGATCGCCGGCCAGTTTTGTGGGTTTTGCTTTTTTAGGTTTAACAGCAGGGTTAGGTTACATTTGCAAGACCTTCTTTTTCCCGTTCTCTTTATTGTTGTTCAGTCTTGCGGGGCTCCATTGCAGTTCTTTGAGAAAGGCGTTTCCCAGAATATTGCTCTCGGTAGTGGTGATGCTAATCGTAAGTTCGCCAGTGATAATCTCCCAGTCTCTAAAAGCGGGGCGCCTCTCCATTGGGGAGGTTGGAAGTTATAATTACGCTTACTACGTAGCTGGAGAAGGCAAACCCGTTCATTTGCCAAAACTGTTGCACAGCAATCCTGGTGTTTTATTCTACGATCAGGGCATACTTTCAACTTTTCCACATGGTGATCCAGCATACTGGGCGCTGGGCATAAAACCCGTCCTCAACTTGAGGGCCCAATTCAATGCCATCGTCAGAAATTTGGTTGATTTGATGACCCAGATCTGGTTGCCAACTTTGGTAATGCTCGTTTGGTTTTTTTATCAGTTCAGAAACGCAACATTTTCAATTCCGAGAATTCGCCCTCCATCTGTCTTCCTTACGCTCATGGTGATTTGCCTTGCGGGCACAGGAATTTATTGCCTGGTTTCAATGGAAATTCGTTATGTGGCGGCATTCCTTTTTCTGGGTTTTACGACCCTTGTCATTGCTCCGGAATACAAAATCTCAGACTTCACCAAACTCAACGCGTTCATGATTCAGGCGATTTTGCTGGTGGTGTTCATGGTGGCAATGGTGATTGCTTTCGTCGTGGATCAAACTCACAGGGCGCTGTATTATTCATCCGGCAAGATTTCTCATAGAGTCGCTTTCACGGAAATGCTTGCTGTGAAAGATTTCTTGAATGATAATCATGTGGTCAGACTAGATAAAATCGCCGTGTTTTATCCAGTAAATAATAAGATTTATTGGGCTAAAATGGCTGGAGTGCGAGCGGTCGGGGAAATTACAGATGTCGAGGGCTTTCTCCAGAGTAGCGCTATCAATAGAAATGAGGCTTTGGATGCCTTGAAAAGGTCAGGATTCAAGGCTGTGGTGGTAAAGCAACCTCAATTCACGAATCTTGTTAGTGAAGGTTGGAGTAAAGTCCCCGGGACATCGGATTATTTTGTGCGTTTTCTTGCCAAAAATTGACACAAATGATTATCTACGGATAGTTTAGCGTCTGAAATTTAATAGCGCCATTTGGAGTCCGCTTTGCCTGGCGAACAAAGTAAAACAAAAATTATAATCTACTGGATTCTGGCATTTATTCCTTTATTGGTCATCTTGGAGATGTCTTCATACATTCTCCTCAAAAAAACCATCCCGACCAGGATATCTGGAAGGGTCGGGGAGAAAAACATTGGGTTTCAGTTAGCCCAAAGAAAACAAACGAGCGGGGGCCAACCTCAGATAGTCTCTGATTCTAAGACATCAACCAATAGCAGCGGCACTCAAATTGATGGTTTAAGGATGTTTCATCCATTGTTGGGCTGGGATTACCCACCTGACATAACATACCAGGATATTGACAACGTAACCTACCATCATGGGTCGTTGGGAGAGAGAATAACTTGCACGTCCTATGAAAAAACTCTTGTATCAACTTTCGGTGACTCTTTCACTTATTGCGCAAACGTTCAAGACGATTGCACCTGGCAGACGTTCCTGGCAAAAAAATTGAACCAAAATGTCCTCAATTTCGGAGTAGGAGGATACGGAACAGACCAAGCCGTCCTGAAACATGAACTGCAAAATCATGTCAACTCAAAGATAGTTATGTTGTGCATTCTCCCTGAAAATATTAATCGGGTTGTCAACATCTATCGTCCCTTCTATACCTATAACGATCCATTGAAACTTACCAAGCCTATTTTTGTTAAGAATAGGGAAGAATTAGTTTTGATTCCAAATCCACTGAAATCTGTTGACGATATCGACAAGCTGGATGATCCGGAATTCATGATGGAACTGGCTAAGTATGATTACTGGTATCAACTGGACCAGAAACTGCCCGGTCTCTTGTTTCCCTGGACCGTTTCTCTTTTCCGCTGGCGCGACGCTGTTCTTAAACAGATTGGCATATCATTGCCCAGAACAGCTTATACCTTATTGAAACCCCACTACCCTTGGAATCTATTTGATGAAGAATATCCTTTTTCGGTCATGTGTCATCTGGTCGATCGATTCGTTGCAAACGCATCAGCCCGAGGCTCGTTTCCAATAATCGTAATAATGCCTCATAAAGATTACATACAGGAGTCAATGGATTACGGAGTAAATAGAGTAGCAAGACTCGAGGAATATATGACCGCCAAAAATTATACTTTTATTGATGCGGTGCAACTCATGACAAATATGAAACCCTCAACTTCCGAACTTGAAACCATGTATTCTGGGCATGCCACAGCTCGGGGCAACGAGGTCTTGGCTGAAATCATCTACAATCATCTGAAGAATTTTTTCCTCTAACAATGGATAAGAAAAAATCACTGCAAAAACTTTTAATAACATTCAGATCAATGATTGAACATAACATCTGTGATCATTTTTCGTTCTTCAATTTTGTCGGCAATTTTCGCCGCTATCAATTTACAAAGATATGGGCTGTAATGAATAGCGTCAGCATAAAGAGGTTGTTTGAGCCCCACTTGCATATCTGTTAGCCAAAGAAAATTTTCTCCAAATTGCCGATCAGGAAAAGTTTT
>JAZDKD010000287.1:0-3619 GCA_043803345.1 Pseudomonadota bacterium | reverse complement strand
TGAAAACCTATTGAGATAATATACTTTTTCAAGTGGCTACGGTGTTAGTTGATCACCAGAGCGCAGATCACAAACGAAAACGAAGCTCAACCTTTAGCGGGACATCCTCGGCGAAATACCTGGCCGCTTCCACGATTTTGGAATATTGACCAGCGTTGCGTACGATTCCTCTGATTACAACTTCAGTTTCGTCGCATAGCACCTCCAAAGTAGGAACATATAGCCGAATATCGGTCATAAGGGCAGCCCTAACAGTGGCAGCGGCGGCACGTATTCGGAGAAGATCCTGGGTTTTTTCGGTTTTCAACTTGTCTTTCTCCAAAAGTGTCTCTTTAACAATGTCAATGATCTTATCTGCGGGTGTAACGCCTGTGTCAAAAACAGCGTCATAAAATTCAGATCTATTCATATCCTTGCCATAGAGCGCATGCACAAAGCCAGCCCGTTCACGATCCCTCTTTTTCGCTAGGCTTTGAGCGGTCTTCAGATCCACAGACTCCCAGACAGCAATTCGTTGGATTCGTTGCTCCATCGGAGCGACAAAGCGAACTCGATATGCGTGAGGTATGCCTTCAAGAAGAAAGTTTGAGCCTCTGCCAGCAAGGATGACATTGTCATTGATGCAATGGCTGAGCATGACGCTCTGAAGAAGTGCCCCGAAGCCTTTGAAAGACCAATCATATTTTTCCCACATACTAGGGGAACTTTCGTCGAATTCCATCGCCCATTTTTCCCATTTTTCGCCTCTTTCCCGTATCTCCTCAAGTATGCAGCGCTTATCTACATAACTGTAATTCAATGCAGCGGCTATTTCGAGGCGGATTTCTCTTATTCCGCTTCCGAGTTGCCTGGAGATGGTCAATATAGCCATTGGCGCCTCGCTCATTCAAAACTTAATTCAAATTGACGGTCTTATATCAGTCAAGATCATATTTGGATACATTGTAATTCCCGTCTTCAGCGCTTACAACTCTTTTCAAGTATCGGAGAGTCAAAAGTATTTCAATACTACGGCGAGCCTATTTTGCGCTTGTAATGTTCACCCCAATGAACCTTGCCGGGTTTGTTTGGACCGACATGTACTCTTTTAATTGCTTAAAGGACTATGAAAAAACATTAAATAACAATACGCCGCAGATCCTAAAAAGCTTGATATATTTGTCACAAAGTATACATTAGAATGGAATCGACAATCAATTGGTTTGTTGAGGGAGACGCTGGATTTCAGAGACATCAACGGACGAACCGTAATTCTTGTTGTTCACACTGCTGAACAACATTTTGGAAAAGGATACATTCAAAGTGCTTTGTATACTACCACGAAGATCTAATTTAGACTGGCGAGTTGCGCTGCGTTCGACAAGATCGAATCAGACCCTTATACATCAAATGTGAATGCATAATTAGCCGTAGTTTCGGAATTAAAGAAAGGCATGCTATTCATGGATATTGGAATGCTTGGGACGGTCAATTTCGACTGGGAATTCTTCTCCAGCCTTTTCAGCATTATCATGATCAATATAGTGCTATCTGGCGATAATGCGGTTGTAATCGCAATGGCGGTCCGGTCCCTGCCACGAGCGCAACGACAAAGAGGAATTCTAATAGGGGCCGCCGGCGCAGTTTTTTTGAGGATCATCCTGACATTTTTCGTGGCTCGCTTTCTGCAAACTCCTTACCTGAAACTGCTGGGCGGTTTGCTCATCCTTTGGCTTGCCGTAAAACTCTTTGTCGATGTGAATCCCGAAAATGATGATGATCGAGAAGCAAACACCATTTGGCAGGCTCTAAAAATCATTGTCATTGCAGACATCACTATGTCTTTGGACAATATTCTGGGAGTGGGAGCGGCATCAAAAGGAAACCTGGTTCTACTGATTTTAGGGCTCGCAACGAGCATTCCGATATTGATCTTCATGAGCAATTTTCTTTCCATGCTCATGGATAAGTATCCCATAATTATTGCCATCGGGGCAGCTCTCCTCGGAAAAGTTGGAGCTGAGATGATAATGACCGATTCTGTCCTAGTTCCCTTCGTTCCTGACAGCGAGCTGTTCATTTATCTGGTGGAGGGGGTAGCTGCAATTGGTGTCATTGTTGTGGGAAAGCTCTGGGGATTGGTGCGCCAACAACAACTGAAACCCCAGAGTTAGGAAGGTAACAAAGCCAGCCTGAGGCGATTGAGTGTGGCCTATCAGAAAAAATGTTTTATCGTATAACCATGATGGGAATGTTAAGTCTGTGTCTAACCGGCGCCACGGTGCTGCCAAAAACAAGATCACTCAATCCCCTGTGGCCATGTCCCCCCATGATCAAAACATCAATAGCGTTTTCAGTTGATAACTTTATTAACTCATCGGGGACATTTCCGTAGCCCAGGAATGTTTCCACCTCCACACCCCTGTGGCCAAGCGCTATCGCCAACTTTGCAATGGATTCTTCATCCTCTCGGGCCTCGGTGTCAAGAGTATATTGCCCGTAGACAGCCCCTCCGGCGCTTTCTACAACGTGGAAGAGAAAGAGATCCGAATTATGCTGTTTTGCCAGCGGTAACGCATGGCTCAAAACTTTGATGTCCTGGTCGGTAAGCGCAAGCGCCACGCCTACTCTCTTGTAGTGTGGGGGGACCAGCTCTAATTGATCTTCCTCAGCCCTGATGAGTTTACCTAGTTTTTTCCATGCTGGAATTGATTCTTTTGGAGGGAGATGAACCAAAGGCTTGATAGTTATATAGAGCAATAGAATTAAGAGAGACGCAAAAATCGGAATTACAATTGTATAGATCCAGAAAGGATTGCCACTTTCCCTTACTGAATCGATTACTTGGTCCACTACAAGTTTAACATTAAAACCCACTATAATTGTCGCGATAGCCCAAGAAATTATCTTGACATAGTTTTTGTTGGTGAATTCACCCATGAGTGAACGATCGCCCGTAAAATGAATCAACGGAATGACAGCGA
Organism: Pseudomonadota bacterium; assembly: GCA_043803345.1. Taxonomy (GTDB): domain Bacteria; phylum Desulfobacterota; class Desulfomonilia; order Desulfomonilales; family Desulfomonilaceae; genus CAJBEZ01. The sequence goes on along the minus strand of JAZDKD010000287.1, from coordinate 656 downwards.
AAGGAAGCTGAAGGCTGAGGACAACCTGGCTGGCTATCAGCAGAGTGTAGGTCGCAGAGTCTCCCGACATTCCTATCGCCAACGCGGCAGGTCCTACAGCCAGTAATCTGGTCACAAGTCTTCGAAGAACTGGCCTGATCTTGAACCTGAGATAACCCTCCATAACAATTTGGCCCGCCAACGTGCCTGTCAGAGTGGAAGCTTGTCCTGCGCAAACCAGCGCTAAAGCGAATGCTATTCCAGCCAAAGCGGTTCCCAGTATGGGCGTTAGAAGGCTGTGGGCTTGCTGCAATTCCGTCACCACTATCCCATTCCTGTAAAAAGTTGCGGCCGCCACTATCAGAATCGCGGCGTTAACGAGAAATGCGCAGTTGAGGGCAATTACTGAATCGACAAGATTGAACTTGCAAGCCTGACGTTTACCTTCAAGCGATGAGTCGAAAGCCCTACTCTGAACCAAGGCCGAGTGTAGATAAAGGTTGTGTGGCATCACGGTGGCGCCTATGATGGCTATAGCTACGAAGAGGGCCCCGTCGGGAAGTGTGGGGACCAACCCAATAGCTACCTGAGACCAATCTGGAGCGGAATTGACTACCTCAAATATGAAGCAAGCTCCAATCAAGGTTATCAATACCATGATTATGAACTCGAATCTC
>JAZDKD010000286.1:0-8956 GCA_043803345.1 Pseudomonadota bacterium | reverse complement strand
CATGCTCTGAGTTTGGTTCGTCCAGGGCCGCTAACCGAAGAGATGGCTCACATCTGTCTTGATCAGGACTGGTTGAAGGGATGTTCCTTACATTTTGTTTTTCTGAGCAACCTCGAAACAGTAGAGGCTAAATCCGGACCGCGTGGTTATCGCTACGCTATGATGGAAGCTGGACGTCTCGGGCAACGTTTGTACCTGGCGGCAGAGTCAATAAAATATGGATGCTGCGGAATAGGGGCGTTTTATGACAGTGAAGCTCGGGATTTCCTGATGTTGCGATCAGAAGCAAGCCTGCTCTATCTCGTCGCATTGGGGCCGTTGAAGAAATCATATGTTTAAGCTCTCCAACCTTTAGAATCTTTTTATACGCTTGCGTAGAACCTGTGAACAATTTCGACAACAAAATCCATCTGATCATTTGTAAGTCCCGGAAAAATAGGCAGCGCAAGAGTTTCTTCGGCAGCTTTTTCACTCTCAGGCAGGGCGCCAATTTTTAATCCTAATTCCTTGAAGCATTCCTGTAAATGAAGGGGAAGTGGGTAATATATCGCTGTTCCGACACCCTGTTCGCCCATAAACTTTTGAAGCGCGTCTCTATTAAGAGCTCTGATAACAAATTGGTTATAAACATGAAAGTTGTCCGTAATTTCAACCGGAAGCTCAATAAATCCGCTATTTTCAAGGTCCTTCAGTCCTTTCAGATAACGAGTGGCGTTTGTCCGACGCATTTTAGTCCATTGATCAAGATAATGTAGCTTTACCCTTAGAACTGCGGCCTGGATCGCATCCATGCGGAAATTTCCGCCAATCCTGCTATGATAATATCGTTCAGTTGCGCCATGTTGTCTTAAACTGAGCAGAAGTTCGTAAAAGTCACTGTCATTGGTCATGACCAGACCGCCATCTCCAATGCCACCCAAGTTCTTGGAGGGGAAAAAAGACAGGCAACCGAAGGCGCCCATGGATCCGGCCATTTGGTTCTTGTATTTGGCTCCCACTGCCTGGGCTGCGTCCTCTATCACCTGCAGTCCTTTATCATTAGCTATGTTGGTGATGTTTTCCATGTCCACACTTTGCCCAAACAAATGAACTGGAATAATCGCCTTTGTTCGAGGCGAGATCAGCCTTGAAACCTTGTCGACGTCAATATTAAAGGTTTTAGGGTCGATGTCACAGAAGATCGGTTTAGCGCCAAGTCTACTGACTGAGCCAGCCGTTGAAAAAAAAGTATAACTCGGGACGATCACCTCGTCTCCAGGTCCAACATTCATGACCATTAGCGATATCAACAGCGCATCTGTCCCTGATGAAACCCCAACGGCGTATTTCGCATTGCAGTAAGTGGAGATTTCCCGCTCGAAATTTTCAATCTCCGGTCCGCCAATATACTGATTGCTATCCAGCACTCTTAAAACAGCCTGACGCAATTCGTCGCGTATTGGGCCGTGAATAGGCTCCAAGTCAAGTAATGGCGCTTTCATGTTCGATCCTTCGAAAACAAAAAAACCCCTCCGTTTCAGGAAGGGTCTTTCCAAAAAATATTTATGTTCCAGTTTGACGCGCAGTTTGGGAGCGCCAACTCTGTATAGTGATTTGTTCTACTTTACGAATTTGCCCTTTTTTTCGGCTTTTTTGGCAACCTTTTTCGCGACCTTTGGAGCGGCGGGGCATTTTTCAATGGTCATCCATTTGCCGGCCCACTTGATTGTCGGCGCGCAACAACCGCACATCTTTACTACGCCTTTAGCCTGGCCTTTGCACAAAACCCTGTCTTTGCACGGGGCCGGTTGGCAGGTCGGAGTGGAATAGCAGTCCCAGCCCCCACACTGAGGAGCAGACATCTTGGCCGTTCCACCAGCAAACACAGAACCAGCCAGCGCAAGCGACCCTACTAAAACTACCATAAGAACCAACGACTTCTTCATCCTAAACCCTCCTTAAATAAAGCATGCTCCAATTTAAGAGCTGTTATACCTTAGATTTGACGCAACGTATCACGCGTTAAAGGTTTTTGTCAAGAAAAATCCTGGTTTTCAATCAGCTCAGCCGTGTCCTCAGCGCTTAGAATTTCACCAAGGCCACATTAACTAACTCTATATATCACGAATTAAGCTAACATTTCAGAAAAAGCAAGAAAATTCTGTAACTTTAATTCCAAAGTTTTTTATACTTGAAGTATTATCGTTTGAACAACCGGTTTTCGCCCCAGCAACCTGTTGACGTGCCTACGTGCGGCTAGGCGGATGTCATCACGAACATCTTCCCAATCGTTTGGATTTGCTGGATTCAAATCTGAAATCCGCTCCAATATTGCGTTTTTTGCTCCTTGCATGAGTTCGGGCTCAATCTCGTCATAGGTTACTCCGATTGAACTAAGTTCCGGACCGCTTAACAATCGACCGTCGTGACTGGAAACAACCAAAACTATTGTCATTATACCCATTTCTGAGATTGTCCTTCGATCGCGTAAAACGTCGCGACCAATATCGCCAACTCCTTTTCCATGCACAAAAACTTTCCCGGTGTCTATCTGTTCCAGGACCACGATACTGTCCGGCGTTATCTCAATCACGTCTCCATTGGTGGCGACCAAGACATTTTCTGGAGGCAGTCCTTCTTCGATCGCAAGCCTCGCATGTCCCGAGAGATGCCTATACTCTCCGTGAATAGGGACAAAAAACTTGGGGCTAACAAGCCTCAGAAGACCAAGCAATTCTTCCTGTCTGCCGTGTCCCGACACATGAACATCGGAGATTTTCTCATACAATACATCTGCCCCCCTACGAAACAACTCATTAATTATATTGTTTATGGCCTTTTCATTGCCTGGAATAAAACGCGAGGAAAATATGACAGTGTCCCCCTCCTTGACCTTCAAATATTTGTGCCGTTTCGATGCCATCAGGGATAATGCCGACATCGGTTCGCCCTGTGATCCGGTGGACAGAACTGTCACCTTTTCATCCGGAATATTTTCGAGTTCCTTCATGTCCACGAGAATATTTTCCGGGATTTGTAAATAACCTCTGTCTACAGCTATCCTGGCGTTTGCCGCCATTGATCGGCCTACAAGAGCCACCTTGCGATCAAACTGCTCAGCTACAGTAAGGACCTGTTGCAGGCGATGGATGTTCGATGCGAACGTCGCTATCAAGATTCTGCCACTGGCCTTGGCAAATATGTTCTCAAAAGATGGTCTCAATGAATTTTCAGATCGTGTATGCCCCGACACTTCAACGTTTGTGCTATCGGAAAAAAGCGCAAGCACACCCTGTTCAGCATATCTTCGCAGTTTTTCAAAATCGCAGACTTTCCCGTCAATCGGATTGGGGTCTATCTTGAAATCTCCAGAAAAGATCAATCGCCCTACCGGGGTTTCCACAGACACCCCAACTGCGTCAGGCACTGAATGACACATAGAAAAAAAATCAATGAGAAATGGTCCCAGTTGAATAGGAGAGACTGTGTTTACAACTCTCCGATCCGAGCTTGTCAAAAGGTCGAATTCTTCGAATTTGTTTTCAATGAAGCCCATGGTGAGGGAGGTCGCGTATATCGGCGCGTTCACCTTTTTCAATAAATAGGGTAGGGCTCCTATATGATCCTCGTGAGCGTGAGTGATAACAATCCCCAGTATGTCCTGTTTGATTCGGGTGAGCACATCAAGGTCAGGAATCACGTAGTCAACTCCAGGCATTGAGTCATCAGGAAACATTAACCCGGCGTCGAGAATAAACGCGCTGTCTGTCCAGATGATCAGCATCATGTTGAGGCCGATTTCTCCAAGTCCCCCCAATGGGACCACTTTGACACTCGATTTTTGGTCGTTATGCATGGATTTTCCGGTTAATTGCAAAAGCAAAGTAAGTTTCTTAAACACAAAATAGGTGTCTAAGTGATCTCAATAGCGCTACATGAATGCTAGAAACCAATTATCTCAAGATAGGTATCCCGCCACCAGATCACCTATTTCTGCCGTTGAATAGCCCATTTTGCCGGCCTCGAGGCTCTTGACGTTTGTCTCAAGTGTTTCTACCACAGCCTCCTCAATGGATTTGGCCGCAACTTTTTCACCGAGGGTTTCAATCATCAACGCCCCCGCCAATATTCCGGCAAGTGGGTTGATCATGTTTTTGCCCGTATATTTTGGAGCGGATCCACCTATAGGCTCGAACATTGAAACACCCTCCGGATTTATGTTTCCTCCGGCGGCAATACCCATACCTCCCTGAATCATGGCGCCAAGGTCGGTTATAATATCCCCAAAAATGTTGTCAGTAGCTATCACATCGAACCACTCGGGATTTTTTACAAACCACATGCATATAGCGTCAACGTGCGCATAATCGGTACTCACATCGGGGTATTCACTCGAAATATCCTGAAAAGTTCGCATCCAAAGATCCCATGCGTAAGTGAGCACATTAGTTTTGCCGCACAGCGTAAGTTTCTTTTTTTTCCCTCTTTGCCTAGCCGTATTAAACGCGTACCGAAGTAGGCGCTCTATTCCCTTGCGAGTATTTATAGATTCCTGAATCGCTATTTCATCCGGCGTTCCCTTTTTGAAAAGCCCCCCCGACCCTACGTAGAAACCTTCAGTATTCTCTCTCACTACTACAAAGTCTATTTCTTCAGGCCCTTTGTTTTTTATCGGCGTTTCAACATTCGGATAGAGTTTGACTGGTCGCAAATTAACATATTGGTCCAACTCAAATCTCAACCTGAGGAGAATTCCCTTTTCCAGAATCCCGGGCACTACATCCGGGTGACCTATGGCCCCCAGATAAATTCCATTAAACGTCTTTAATTCTCTGATTACTGAATCAGGAAGTGTCTCTCCTGTCCTCAGATAACGTTCACCGCCAAGGTCATAATCAACGAAATTCAACGAAAAGCCGAATTTCGAGGCTGCTATATCAAGAACTTTTCTCCCTTCGCGTATTACTTCCGGGCCAGTTCCGTCTCCTGCGATTACAGCTATATTGTAAGAATTTGACATTTATACCTTTTCCCTATCAATGTTTTTCAGAAAAGCCTCTATCGATTCTGTTATTTTCTTTGCTACATCTTTTCCCAAATTCTTTGCATATGCGGTAGACCGTGGAAACCTACCTTCAATGGCTTCTTCCACGGACATTCTAATGAGTTTCAAGTCTCTTCCGACCAGACGGCACGATCCCTGTTCACAGTAAACCGGTCTTTCAGTGTTTTCCCTGCAGATCAGGCACGGAACATCAAAAAAGCTTGCTTCAGCCTGAACTGACCCAGAATCTGAGAGTATTATAGAACAACCCTCAAGAAGCGATAGAAAATCAATATATGATTGGGGTTCGACCAACATGAGATTTTGTATCCTGTCAATTCGTTCCTTAAGACCAAATTCATCCAGTCTTTTCCTGGTCCGAGGATGAATAGGGAAAATCACCATCTGCGGCAATGATTCGAGAATTTCTATAACCTGTTCCAGAGCCTCACGCCCATCAACATTGGACGGCCTGTGTATGGTTACAAGAATATAATTTCTGGGAGTCAGACCAAAATCAACCCAGCGTCTCCTAGCTTTAATAACCGGCAAAAATAGACTTAAAGTTTCCAGCATTATATCACCGACAAGTAGAGCCCCGTTCATTTGTATGCCCTCACGTTCGAGGTTTTTCATCCCAGCCGGTTCTGAAACATAAAGGAGGTTGGAGAGGCAATCCGTAAGGCGGCGGTTCCATTCTTCCGGCATGGTTTCATCGAATGACCTCAGCCCAGCTTCTACATGGGCCACTGGTATAAACAGCTTTCTTGCGACAAGGGCGGCGGCGATCGTTGAATTTACATCACCCACGACAATTACGAGCTCGGGTTTGATATCAAGACAGACTTTTTCAAACTCAATCATGATCTTTCCCGTCATTTCACCATGCCGGCCTGAACCTACACCGAGATGCCGCGCGGGAGCTGACAGACCCAGGTCATCGAAAAAAACTCCACTCATAAGATCATCGTAATGCTGACCAGTATGGACAATCATGTGATTTATATCCGGGAAATCTTTAAACTGCCTCTCGAGTGGCCCCACCTTCATGAAATTGGGTCGAGCGCCCACAACAGTAATAATTGTTTTTGTCATGATATTCTTCCTGAGCTCAATGTTCGCTAGATGCAGAATAATTCGTATTTCATCTTAAGCACTTTAAATTGTGATGAAAAAGTCTATGAAGCGATTTAACTATAATTATTTATTCGTAAAAATTGGTTCTTAAGCCAATAAAATAACCTTCCATAATATTCGTGCATCGCGATTTGGGAATTTTCCATACCTGGTCCAGGAGACAACAATACAAAAATAGGTAAATTGCCTTTCGCCCTGAAATCACAAGGACACGCAATGGGGTTCATCCCCATTGACCTGAAAATGCTTAAGGACCTCGGCATATGGCTCGCAGAAGTTACTAGAGCGAATGGTTTTTCGCCAACTGTAGGTTTGAAAAGACGCGCCTCGTCATCCGTATCCAATGCCCGTGTCTCGAGGATCAACGACTCTCTTGGTATGCCGAGAAACATGGGCAATTCCGCCATCTTTTCGGCAGAGCTTGGAGCTCCGCCGGACAAAGCAAGTTTGGCGTTAGGCATCCCTCGCCACAATCTTATTCCTTCGAGCAATCTCAGGGCCGACCTGTCCCACATATCTGATGCGCTTAAGTTGCTTGTGAATGATGTTCCACCGAGTACCACAATAAAAGTTACACCTTGATTCGCCAGTTTCGCTGGATCAGCGTAAGGCCCAGCCTCATCTTCAAGGAACTTCACAAGAGTAATACCGGTCCACCCGAGCGAAAACACAAACAAAGTCGACACAGCGGCCACAAATAAAGCCTTGGCGGCGCCAAATCGTTTTTTCCTTGCCATAGCAAGGCCTAAAATTGAGAAAGTAAGAGTCAGGCCAACAGGATATATCGCTACGCTCAAAGTCTTTTTAATAAAAAACCAGAAGTATTCCATTTAATTAGACTACACTTTTTGAAAGAAACACTCCGAATTCCGAATTACTAAGTGGAGCGACTTTCCTTTTAGTCGATCCTACTATATAATTTAACAATACTACATTTAATTGTGCATGGCGCTGACCTTTTGCAGCGCCGTGGGGTATGGTAATCTGATACTGATAATGGCCTCTCACGATAACATACCGTCTCGCTTCCCAGAAGACAGATCTCTGGAACAGGACCTTGGATTATGGTGGATTCTCCATTCCAAGCCCAACAGGGAATGGAAACTTGCAAAGTACCTTCTGAATCACGAAATCAGCTATTACCTTCCGATCTATCAACGAAAAACCAGAATTGGCTATTTCAGGCTTGAAAAAATCATACCGACCCGTCTTTTCAGGGGATATATATGCATTGCGCTTGACACAAAAAATCACCACCTGCTTTATGACACACATGATTTTGTTAGAATAATCAAGGTTAACGACCAGAATGGATTTGTCCGCGAAATCGAGTTAGTCGCCAAAGCAATAGAAACCGGGCATGATCTTTTCGTAATGCCCGGAATCATGAAGGGTCGCAGAGTTCGGATTACCTCTGGACCTTTGAAGGGAGCCGAGGGCGTCGTGGTAGGTCGTTCGAAAAAGGGACAGTTTGCGATCACCGTTGAGATGTTTAACCGCACTGTGATTGTCAACGTTGACCCATTCACGAACCTTGAACTCGCCTGATCAATGACGACCAAGAAAACTTCTTTTGTCGCTTGGACTTAAACTCGAAATATAAGTTCAAACCTGGCAGGCCAATGCGAAACCTTCATCCAGCGCATTGCCTATTTTGCCACACCTATTAGCGTCACCAATTATTCTTACGTTGAATCCAGCTTCTTCGAGGAAACGGCCCAGCGAATTTTCTGGACGGGAACCCATAGCAAGCACTACGGAGTCACTCTTTAGGGTCACGTCATTGCCTTCGGCGTCAGTGTAGACGACAAAGTTCTCACCTATTTCTTTCATCTTTGCCTGAGTGATAAGTTTTATGTGTCTCATATCAAGCTCTTTCATGAGAACCCATCTGGTAGACGCTCCAACATCCTGCCCCATTTTACGGGCCATCTCTATCACCGTCACATTTTTGACGCCATTAAGCATAAGTTCTCTCAGGGTTTCAGGAGTTTCGGCTTGGTGAAGAGTCAAGAAATATAGTTGTTCTGAGGAAAGCGTGCCTTTTGTAGCGAGCCACAAGGCTGTTTCGAGGCCCACCGAACCTCCCCCCACGACCACTACATCTTTACCTGTCTGAGATTTGCCTTTTAGAACATCCCACGACTGGTAAACATTTGGACCTTCAACGGCTTCAATAGGAGGTTTGAAAGGCGCAGCCCCTGTGGCGACCACTACAAGGTCCGGTTTTTCCAAGTTTACCAGACTTGTCGTAACCTCTGTTCGGAGCCGGACATCTACACCGAATTTCGAAAGGGCGGTTTGATAATAGTCAAGAAGATAATGAAAATCATGTTTCCCCGTAGGTTCTGCGGCCCACAGAACCTGTCCCCCTATGCTCGATTCCCTTTCACAAAGGATGACCTGGTGGCCTCTTTCAGCGGCGATGCAAGCAAATTCACAACCCGCCGGACCGGCGCCCACTACAAGTATCTTCTTTTTTTCCGTGGCCGGGCCGTATATTGTCACTTTTTCCTTTCCCGCACGGGGATTGACCATGCAACCTACGGGCTGAAGCATAAATACATGATCAAAACATCTCTGGTTGCAGGCTATGCAACGTCTGATCTCCGAAACTCGTCCTTCCATCGTCTTTTTCACAAACTCAGGATCTGCGATCAAACCTCTTGCAACTCCTACCAGATCTGCAACCCCTTCTTTAATTACTTCCTCAGCTATAAATGGGTCATTGATCCTATTGCATCCTACAACCGGTACGGTGACGCTTTCCTTAATTCCACGGGCAAGATAAACGAA
>JAZDKD010000285.1:0-8541 GCA_043803345.1 Pseudomonadota bacterium | reverse complement strand
AGTATCTCATTATCTTTGTTGAATGAGCCAGACCCCGTGCCTGCGTCCGCTACTCCAGGCGCAATTACCGAGATAAGAAAACAAGACAGAATTATGGTTATAGCGAAATATGATAATTTGTGAGATTTCATGTCAGTGGGCTCCTCCCGATGTTGGGATTTTTCCCGTGAGCTTGTACTCGATCCAGTTAAATATGGCCATAATGAACCCAATCACGAAAAAACCACCGGCTGGAAGGACCATTATGAGCAATGGATTGAAACCCAGAATGTCGAATCCAAAAATCTGCCCGGTTCCAAAAAACTCGCGAATTGCTCCAATTAGGCAGAGACCAAAGAGAAAACCAATTCCCATGCCAAGCCCGTCAAAGAAAGATGGAACCAGTGGTTCTTTGGATGCAAACAGCTCAAGTCGAGAAATAATTATCGCAAAAACGACAATCAATTTAACGAACAATTCAACTTTCTTATAAACGTCCGGAGATATGACCGGTAAGATCATGTCAATTACGGAAACCCAAAGCGCTATTACGATAACGTAAGCTGGAATTCTTATCCTAGGATGGATGAATGACTTGAATATCGCCACAGTGCAACTTGAAAATACCTGAACAAAAACTACGGCAAGTCCGAGCATCAAACCGTTTTCGACCGATGTTGTAACCGCCACAGCTGGACACATACTTAGCGCAAGGCGAAAGATAGGGTTCTCAGGTATTAAACCGTTCCAGAGAAGTTGTACGTTCCTGTTCACTTTTTACCTCCGCTAAAACGCAATACTTAATTGTTCTTTTTTTATGGCTTCATCCAATATCGCCAGCCGTTTGGCGAATTTTTGTACCGTGTTCACGACGCCATTGGTAAGAGCGCGACTGGAAATGGTAGCGCCGGTTAAAGCGTAAATATTGTCGTCCAGATGTTTTGTCTTGATTTCCTTGACCTGTTCATCTGTGAGGCCTCTTTTTTTTGCTTTGACCGGGTCCAAAGACACAGCGTAATCACTGGGCAGAGGTTCTTTCACCACCGTGAGTTTTTTAAGCATATCAAGAGTTTTTCCAACAAATTGGTTTCTAAAAAAGTCTTTTTGGATCTCTGCGCCAAGACCGGGGTCTTCCTCAGAATAGGTTACCGCTACCCCACTAACTGTAAAATCTGGAGTCACCGACACCATCAATTTAATGAATGTTTTGAACCCTTGAATAACGCCGGGAACAACATAACTGAGACGCTCCCCTCCGAGGTTAGCTACGAATATTGTCTGGGCCCATACTGCCTTGGAACCCTTTGGCAAAGATTGGCTTATGATGTTGTCTCTATTGGCATGATCAGATAGAGACGATATGGACGCGTCTATCGGGATTACACGAATTGGCTTTCCCGAAAGATCTATTTCAGCAAGAACAACCTTGTTGTCCTTAAGAGGCAGCACGTATCCTAATGAAATCTCACCCTGAGGTGAGGTAATTACATAGCGATAAACCGGGTAGATCTTTAGATCAACGGGCGCCTTTTTGTCAGGTCCGAATCCCAGAAGTCCCTGAATAGTGTCCTGTTCTATCCGTTCCTCGTTAATCTTTCTGGCGTGATCCGTCTTTGCGTAGACGAATCCAAGTATCAAGGAAGCCGCTATGCAAACCGCTGTCAAACTCAATGTAATTTTAAAGATTTCCTTCATTGAAACCTCTTTCGAAACTATTTAGCAGCCGCAACGGGAGCGGCTTTAGGGGGTGCAAACCGCTTAGGCTGAAACCATTCATCCAATGCGGGCGTTAAGCAGTTCATAAGAAGTATTGCATAGCAAACACCTTCCGGATAGCCGCCCTTTAGACGTATCAGGACGGTTAGCGCCCCTACGCCGACCCCAAACACTAGTTGGGCCGATTTAAGGGTAGGTGATGTGACGTAATCAGTTGCCATGTAAAAGGCTCCCAGCATCAGACCTCCTGACAATACATGAACAAGGGGGTTCCCGCTAAACCAAGTTTCTCCACCAAAGATCCACGCTATTAGAGCAGCGGATCCGAGCGTAGAAATTGGGATATGCCAGGTGATAATTCTTCTACTCATTAGGAAAAGTCCGCCTAACAGGATCAAAAGAGAAGAAGTCTCGCCGATACAGCCAGGCTTGAATCCTAGGAAAAAGTTCCAATAGATGGTGTCGATTCCGCCAAATTGCTGGGAAAGCGCATTCATGCCGTATTGTTTTATAACTGCCAGTGGTGTGGCAGTCGATATGGCGTCCAAGCTTCCAGGGCTAAGAAAAACGTCCCATGCGCCTTTGGATAACTGTTGGGGCGCTATCCATGCGGTGGTTATCGCCACAGGAAACGACGCTTGAAGAAAAGCCCTGCCCACAAGAGCTGGATTCCACACGTTATAACCGAGACCACCCATGAGTTCCTTAGTTATAAACATTGCCGCAACAGCTCCAATGATTGGCAAATAATACGGGACGCCCGGCGGAATAACGAATGCCAACAAAATGCCCGTCAAAACAGCGCTTCCATCCGTGACAGTTACTGAACGCCCCAGCGCCTTCTGGGATATGGCTTCTACGACTACGCACGAAATGACACTTATTAGTGTTAAGATCAGGCTTCTGAAACCAAAATTATAGATGGACAATATCAGGACCGGCATTAGGCTAGCCGAGACGGTCCACATGATCTGGGCAGTAGTAGTCCCTTTTCTTATATGCGGGGATACCGAAACAGCCCATTCTGGCTTAGAAGTCATGTTTCTGGAATCTAACGTTTCGATGGTCCCATCCTCCCTTGTATGTTGTGGGTCTGTCAAAATGATTGACCAGTTTTCTTTTTAGAGGAGACAATCAAATTCACGGCGGTCGATCTGAGATCCTTACGATTATGTCGACAAAAAACGCCAGATCATCGACCTGATGTTGCCTCGCCTATTTTAACCTCTTTTCTTAATCGCTATTTTTGCCAGCCTCGCAAATTGCACCAAGGGCCTTTTTGCTGGACAAACATAAGCGCAACAACCACATTCAAAACAATCAAAAATTCCAAACTTCTCAGTAAGATGTCCTCTTCCCGCTTCGACATATAAACCAACTTCCTTTGGGCTAAGACCCATCGGACAGGCTTCCATGCACCAACCACAATGGATACATGGGCCGTACTGTCCGATGTCAGTCTCTGAACTATTGAGAAACAAAACTCCGGAAGTGGTTTTCGTAACTGGCACGTCGAGCGATGAAATCGCAAATCCCATCATCGGGCCACCGGAAACTATCTTGACGATGTCCTGGGTTCCCCCTAAATAGCTGACGACATCCGACAGCAGCGTTCCCACCTTGACCTGAAGGTTGGCAGGTCGATGCAAGGCCCTACCGGAAAAGGTGGCCACCTTCTCATAGACCGGTTTCCTCATGGTGGATGCCTCAAAAACAGCTAGAGTCGTAGAGATGTTCTGCACGATCACACCGACATCGAAAGGCAACCCACCACCGGGGACGGACCTCTTGGTTAATGAGTAAATGAGCTGTTTTTCGGATCCTTGAGGATATTTAACTTCCATACCCTGAACTTTGATTGTGTCATCATCTTTGTCGGCCAATTGCTGAGCAGCCTTGTTCATGGCGTTGATGGCGTCAGGTTTGTTCAGTTCGATACCAATGATACCCTGCTTTATTCCAAGAATTTTAAGGATGATCTTGGCGCCTTCGATTATCTTTTCCGGATATTCGAGCATGAGCCGATGGTCCGTAGTCAGATAAGGTTCACATTCAGCCCCATTAAGAACTAAAGTGTCAATTTTTGCGCTGGGCGGTGGAGACAGCTTTACATGAGTTGGAAATCCAGCTCCCCCCATGCCGACGATACCAGCGTCTTTGACCCTAGCCAAGAGCTGTTCGCGAGAAAAAATCCTCCAATCTTCATTCTTGTATTCTATTGGAGGGGCCGTTGGATCTCGTTCTATTATTACCGCGTCGCACCTAACCATGGTTGGATGGGGCCGTGGTTCTATAGCCTTAACAACTCCAGTAACGCTACTGTGAATGGAGGCTCCTAGAGCTTTTTCCACGACAGCTATTTCCTCACCTTCCTGGACTTCCTGTTTCTTTTTTACAGTTGGTTTGGCGACAGCTCCAAAATGCATAGATAATGGCAGCACAACCTGGCTAGGAGGGGGCATAACCTCAATCGCCAGGCCCTCGGTCAACTCTTTGTGTTCATCAGGATGAATCCCACCTTTAGCAAATGTAGTTCCGGCCATAGTTCCTCTTGCTTCTGTCAACGCCCGGCTCAAATATTCCGCCTAGGCTCGATGATACAATCCAATTTGATCACCGACCTCTGGACGGTATCCGTATGCGTTCTGTGTCATCTATTATTTCTTGATTACGAGAGTGTGTTCTTGACTCTCGACAGGCTTTGCAATTGTTGTCTGAACTTAGTTCAGATACAGCATTTTAAACTAATGAATAGACGCTCCACTGTCAAGAATTTATTGGTATTGTATTAGCTGTTTTGATTCAAGAGTCAATAAGGGGGGTGTTTAGTATTTGTAGAAGAATATATCGAAGAGTTTGTGCTCAAAAGCGCATCAAATACTTTGTATATGACTAGATTCTTTAGTGAATGTACCTTTCACCGCCTCTGTTTGGAAGTGCAGTATGAGTGGATCAATCAGATCGTCAAGTTTCCCCTCCATAATATCTTCCAAACGATAGAGTGTTAGGCCTATCCTGTGATCTGACACCCTATTTTGAGGGAAGTTGTAGGTTCTGATTCTCTCCGATCGATCACCAGACCCGACCTGACTTTTCCTCTCTTTGCTAATCTCAGAGTTTCTTTCTTGCTCCATTTTATCGAGGAGTCGGGCCTGAAGAATCTTTATAGCCTTGGCTTTGTTTTTATGTTGGGATTTTTCATCCTGGCATGTAACTACTATGTTAGACGGCAAGTGGGTCACTCTGACCGCAGAGTCGGTGGTGTTGACACTTTGGCCACCTGGGCCGGATGACCTGTAAACGTCGATTTTCAGGTCTTTGGGGTCAAAACTAATTTCAACATCGTCGGCTTCAGGTAACACGGCTACGGTAATGGCTGAAGTATGAATTCGCCCCTGTGATTCCGTCAGAGGAACCCTCTGCACACGGTGGACACCGCGCTCGAACTTTAGTCTGGAAAATGCCCCTTCCCCCTGAATAAGAGCTATAACTTCCTTGAGCCCTCCAGTGGCGCTGCTTGACACTGACATCATCTCAATTTTCCACTTGCGAAATTCAGCATAGCGGCAGTAGGCTCTAAACAAATCAGCCGCAAACAGAGCTGCCTCCTCACCTCCTGTTCCTGCCCTTATTTCGAGGAATATGTTCTTCTCGTCATAAGGATCTACAGGAATCAACAGGAAATTTATCTTGCGCTCAAGTTGGTCCTTGCTTTCCACAAGAGCAGCCAGGTCTTCTCTAGCCATTCCGACCAGTTCAGTGTCTTCGCCTTCCAAAACAATTTCTTCAAGCTCAGCGATTTCACGAACTACATCACTGAGGTTTCGATACGTCTTGATTATGTCGCTAAGGTCTGACTGTTCCTTGGAGAATTTTTTTAGTAGGTTATGATTTGAAACCACTTCCGGCTTTGATAGCTCAGAGTTCAATTCCTCGTATCTTTTTGTCAATTCTTCGAGTTTCTCAATTACTTGCATAACCTGGACTCATACCTAGCTTTTGATTGCTGCCCATTCTTGTTCCTTTTCCAATGTCTTCTTTAAAGCCATAATCGCAACCTCGAGTTGATCATCGGAAGGTTCACGGGTAGTGAGTTTTTGTAACCAAAGACCGGGAGAAAGCATTGCGGAAAGAAATATGTTGTGATGTTTGTCACCAAGCCGGATCAGTTCATAGGAGATTCCGGCAATTGGAGGCAACAGAGCTATCTTAACCAATATGAAGAAAGCGTTGGTGATGACTAGGTTTCCGAATAGATTTTTAGGCACAAAGGGGAAAACCACGGTGAAAAGTAAAATGCTGAACATCAGGACTAAAAGTATAAAAGCGGTGCCGCATCTTGGGTGGAGAGTTGGGTATTTTCGAGCGTTTTCAACAGTAAGTTCGTCTCCCTTTTCATACGCGTGAATGGATTTGTGCTCGGCTCCATGGTACTGAAAGACCCTTCGAATTTCCTTGAGTAGAGATATCAAGGCAATATATGCGACGAAAATGCTTACCTTTATTACACCATCAATTACATGAAACCATATGCTGTTTACACCGAGATCGGCTCCGATAAGGGTTCCTATCCCTAAAGTGGCCAAGTGCGGAACAACTACGAAAAGCAGGATTGCCCCACCCAAAGCGAAAGCTATGGTTCCGGCAAGAGCCAGCGGGCTTAATTTTTCTTCTTCTTCTCCCAGAGCTTCCTGGGCCGAGTATGTAAGAGCCTGGATGCCGTTGAAAAGCGCCTCATACAATATCACGCAACCTCTCAAAAAGGGTTTCTTCAAGAAAGGCCACTTTTCCATGGGAGAGTACCATCTATCTTCACGAACCGATAATTGGCCATCAGGTCTACGGACAACAACCGTGAATGTTTTCGGAGCACGCATCATAATGCCTTCGATAACAGCCTGTCCTCCTACCTTTATCCGAGCGACCGAAGAGCAAGAATCATTATTTAAGATCATGAACCTATGCTTTCTTAATTATAATAAGCTGAGGGAAACCCGCCAATTCGTTGCCCACCTCAATTAATAGGACTGAAAGAAAAGAGATCCCATTCGATACAGGGTTTTACGCCTATTGTTCCTTATCTGGTTTTTTTGTCGTTGGCGATGTTTTTGTTGCTACTTCCTTTTTCTTTCCGACCTTACCTGGCTTTTTGCCGGTTGCAATTGCCTGATCTCCATATTTCTTCATGAACCGCTCCACGCGCCCGGCGCTATCGACCAATTTTTGCTTGCCAGTAAAAAATGGATGACAAGAAGAGCAAATTTCCAGTCGATATTCGGTTTGCAGGGATTTAGTGTTTATTTCAGCCCCGCAAGCGCAACGAAATACAGAGTCGTTATATTCAGGGTGAATTCCTTTTTTCATGGCTGTCCTCCAGGAATTAATTTTCAAACTATTTAGTATAACATCATCATTGTTTACTGAGAAGCAAAAATATGGCGCGCCTGAAATCGTTAAGTGAAATGCTCCAAATTTGCGAAAAATCCCTAATATACTTCCAATGTGGGATATCAAACCACAGTCGAGTTTTTCAGGTTATTAAATCCAAGTTCATTTGTTCATAACTTGCAAAAATTCTCGGTTGGAATCTGTTTGCATTATTTTGTCCAACAGAAATTCCATTGCATCAACAGAATTCATGTCCGCAAGGAGTTTTCGCAGTAGCCATATTCTCTGAAGGTCTTGAGGGTTCAGTAGCAATTCTTCTTTTCGAGTTCCTGAACGGTTGATATCGATGCAGGGGAAAATTCGGCGCTCCAAGAGTCGTCTATCTAAATGAATCTCCATGTTACCGGTGCCCTTGAATTCCTCGTAGATCACTTCATCCATCTTGCTACCTGTGTCTATTAGGGCTGTAGCTATTATAGTAAGACTGCCTCCTTCTTCAATGTTTCGTGCAGCCCCGAAGAATCTCTTGGGTCTGTGAAGCGCATTTGAGTCCACTCCACCCGAAAGTATTTTACCGCTTGGAGGGACCACAGTATTGTGAGCCCTGGCCAATCTGGTGATACTATCCAAGAGAATGACTACATCCCTCTTATGTTCCACCAGTCTCTTGGCTTTTTCGATGACCATGTCAGCCACTTGAACGTGCCTTTGGGCTGGTTCATCAAAGGTGGACGAGATGACCTCTCCTCTCACTGAACGCTGCATGTCGGTAACTTCTTCTGGACGTTCGTCGATCAAAAGCACAATCAAATATACATCTGGATGGTTCATGGTAAGGCTGTTTGCAATTTGTTGAAGAAGCACTGTCTTGCCGGCTTTGGGAGGAGAAACTATGAGAGCGCGTTGACCTTTGCCAATAGGCGCCACGAGGTCCATAATCCTCATTGAATACTGAGTCGGATTAATCTCAAGTTTCAGTTTTTCGTCCGGATAAAGTGGAGTCAGATTGTCGAATAGGACTTTATCCCTAACTTTCTCCGGATCCTCACCATTGATTAACTCGACTTTAAGAAGCGCAAAATATCGTTCGGTATCTTTCGGTGGACGAATATACCCGGCGACGGTATCTCCCGTGCGCAAATTGAACCGTCGTATCTGGCTCGGAGATACGTAAATGTCATCCGGACCAGGCAGGTAATTGTAGTCAGGCGCTCTTAGAAAACCAAATCCGTCAGGAAGAGTTTCGATTACCCCCTCGCCCCTTATGGGTTGCTCCTTTTCCTGTTGCTGATGCGCCTGTAAGATTGCAAAAATTAGTTCCTGTTTCCGCATACTGCTAGCTCCCTCAATGTCCAGGGAATTAGCTATAGCCAGAAGTTGACTGACCTTTTTTTCTTTCAACTCTTGAACATCCATGCCTTCTCCTGTTGGTTATTTCTTGAATTGTAGTTGGTTATT
>JAZDKD010000284.1:0-2650 GCA_043803345.1 Pseudomonadota bacterium | reverse complement strand
ATGAAGCCGGGCAAGAAGACGGTTTGAACGAAAAATACAAGCCATTATCGAGGTGACTTATGAACTATACTAAAGGCAACTGGCAACAAGGGAGATATGGCAATAATCAATTCGAGGTATTAACAGATAAGCAAATCGCTGTTGTAAAAACCAGCCTTGATGATGCCAACCTAATCGCTAGTGCCCCAGAAATGTATGAGGCGTTGAAAGAAATTAAAAACCTTGTTGCTGATTGTGCCTATGAACAAAATGTCCTCAACCAAATAATAGGCGGCAAATGTTTTCTTGCTATCACTAAAGCGGAGGGAAAATAGAATGAATAAATATAAACTAAATGTACGCATCCAAAGAGCACCACGTGAGTAACCGCAGGGTAACTACTATCGGAGAGGTGAACAATGAAAGCATGGAATGTTCGCATACCTGAAAAGCTTGTCCAACGGATCGCAGTTGCCGCCGCCGCCACCGGGCAAACAATCCAGGAGTTTGCCGCCAAGTGGCTAGAGTACGGAGTCCAGCAATCATCAAAGGAAATTAAGGACATCATAAAGGATTAAATGCACTACGAATGTAACTGTGGATTCTCAACAAAGAGATTCGATGAACTCCATAAACATTGGGAAGAAAATCACCGGGTGAAAATTGAAAGAAAGAGGAAAGAGGAAGACATGGATTGGACAGTTTCAACGGACAGAGGAAATAGGATTTATCAAAATGGAGCCCGCCGTTATGTTAGTGTCACATCATATTTGAAAGTCGTGGACTCTGAAGGCTTGGATTGGTGGCGCGGTGAAGTTGGGAACGACGAGGCTGATAGAATCCGGGACGACAGCGGGCGGATTGGGGGCTATCTCCACGACTGCGCTCATGAATTACACTTACAAGCGATGCACGGAGGAGATGTAAAGTTTCTCCCGGCCACTCTTGGTCAAATCCCAAAAAGGATCGTTGACCTGCCCAAAGTCCCGCGCATCGACCTTGCCTCGCTTGTCTATGAGATGTATTCAGTATATCAGAAATGGTTCACCGAATATGTAGATTGTGTGCTCGGTTGTGAGGAGACGGTATGGAGTGACTCATTCATGTATGCTGGGACCCAAGACTTGAGGGCTGTATTAAAAGGCGATGTAACGCCTTCGGTACTTGACCTGAAAACCAGTAACGGGATGTGGAAAGGATTTGCCATGCAAACAGCTGGGTATCGCGAGGCGAACCTGGAACGTGGCAACAAAGTATCCCGCCGCCTTGTGGTGCGGATAAGTAAACAGGATTTGAACACTCCAGTCGAGGTTGCTGAGTATACACAACACCAAAGAGATTTTAATGGATTCCTGGCGGCGATTAGCTTATGGAGATAATTTATATGGTTAAGAAAAACAGGAGGAGCTTATGACACAGGAAACAGGACTCGTATTAACATTCTCACAGGCTCTAACAGCACAGGGTCAAGCCATGGATGTCGTCAAGGCCGATATGGAGCGGCATGTCGGCGAGCTTATTAATGCGGCCCAGGACGCCAAAAGGGAAGCCGAGGAGTTTGTCATTGACAGTGCAGAGAAGGCCAGGGATGCGGTTGACTATGGCGCCCGTATGGGCAAGCTAGAGAAACAATTTGAGGAACGAAGAACAGGTCTTGTCGGTCCCCACAATAATTTTGTCACCTGGGTAAACGGCCAGTTCAAAAAGTTTGCGGTGCCGGTTGGCGACGGTAAAAAGATAGTCAAACAGAAGCTCGAATCGTGGGCATCAGACCAACAAGAGAAAGCCCGCAAGGCATCCGAGCAAGCGATCCTCGAAGCCAAAGCCAGGCAAAAAGAGACTGGGGAAGTTGCCACAGTGGTTATTCCGGACGCTCCCGGAACTACGATCCGAGCTGGCGGCGGTACGTTCTCAATGAGCAGGGAATGGACTTATCAAATCAAAAGTGAATCAGAAATACCGGCTGATTACTGGATGAGAGTTTTGAGCGTAGACAGAATCAAGGCCGATATCAAAGCAGGTGTCCGCGAAATCCCCGGTTTGCTAATCTATCAGGCCAGCTCGTCATCAATAACTCCAAAGAAGGTGTAAAATGAAATGTAAAAGATGTGACTACAGTCGCAAACGGCCAAGGCGCAAAACTAACGCCGGCTGCCCAAGGTGTGGTTATAAAATACCCTCGTTCACCGAGAGGTGCAAACTAGCGGTTGAAGCGTTCAAAGCGCATCCGTCAGAATTCAGGCCGAGAAGTAAAGAGGTGAAAAATGAAACCTTACAAACTTAGAGAAGGGGAGAAAATCGTAACCTGTCCTGAGTGTAAGAAACCCCTAGTGGTGGTTTACATATGGAATGAATTCACGAGGTCGCTGTCAGTCGTGCCATACTGTGATAAACACGGTCTGTTTGAGTTCTCAAAATGAGAAGAATTTCCAAAAAGATGGCCAAGCAGCTAAGGGAAGAAGCTAAATTGAAAGTTAAATTACTGGAGCGCTGCCAGGGGCTGTGCGAGAGGTGCGGGGGACCAGCCGATTGGCGTGGATTAAGGAAGCACGAGAAGATATTCAGGAGTCATTGCGGCGACCCGCTTGACCCTAAAAACTGTATAATGGTATGTGGACGATGTCATTCAGGTTATCACGGAGTGAACGAGCATGATATTTGAAACAATCCC
>JAZDKD010000283.1:0-4290 GCA_043803345.1 Pseudomonadota bacterium | reverse complement strand
TTCCGAAATACCTGACATCTGGTGATCCTTCAATCAGAGGTCTTAGCGCTCTTGCTCTCGGGGCGCTCGAAGCGACCGATGCGAAAGGCATTCTTCAAGACCTGGTGTCGGATGACACCGAATTTCAAATATTCCTGGATGGGAGAATACAAAAAATTAAGGTGTTGGACTTGGTTAACCAATCTATCTCTATGTTGGGCTGATTTACTGCTGATCAATAGGGGGGTAATTCTTGATAAGGCATCACAAAGGTTTGATGACGCTTACAATTCTCATCTCCTAGTTCAGTAAAAAAGGAGTTTCCCATGGATCCCATTTTTTTGTCTCGATTACAATTCGCCGCCACAACTTTGTTCCATTTCCTGTTTGTTCCTTTGACCCTGGGATTGTCGATCATCGTTGCAATGATGGAGACTCGCTATGTCCAGACGGGAAACCCGGAATACAAGAGGATGACCAAATTTTGGGGACATCTTTTCTTGATAAATTTTGTTGTAGGCGTAGTAACCGGGATAACATTGGAATTTCAGTTTGGAACCAACTGGTCGAGATATTCCAAGTATGTCGGCGACATTTTTGGTTCAATCCTTGCCATAGAGGCCACGGTCGCCTTTTTTCTCGAGTCAACCTTTTTGGCCGTATGGTTCTTCGGTTGGAACAAACTTTCGCCTAAAATGCACGCCGCCTGTATCTGGATAGTGGCAATCTCATCAAATGTTTCAGCCTACTGGATCATAGCCGCAAACGCCTGGATGCAGAACCCTGTCGGATACGAAATTCGCAATGGAAGGGCGGAATTAACCGATTTCATAGCTGTCGTCACCCAACCTTACGCAATTACAAATTATCTCCACACGATATTTTCCGGCTTCATTATAGGTGGTTTTTTCGTAATGGGGATAAGCGCTTACCATTTACTCCGTAAAAATGAAGTCAACTTTTTCACCAAGTCATTCAGGATGGCCCTGATTTTTTCCTTAATATTTTCGGTAGGGGAAATTCTGATGGGTGATTTGAATGGAAAAGAAATGGCAAGACTTCAGCCGGAAAAACTAGCGGCAGCCGAGTCTCATTGGGAAACTAAAAAAGGCGCGGATTTTTCCATGCTGGTCATACCGGACGAGAAAAATGAGCGGAATCTTGTAGAGATGTTTACAATCCCTAAATTTATGAGTTACCTGTCAAAAGGGGACTGGGACGCCGAAGTAAAAGGTCTCAAATCCTGGCCACTGGAAGATCGTCCACCGGTAACACTGGTTTTTGTGTCCTTCCGAGTTATGGTCGGACTCGGATTTCTTTTTGTCTTGCTAACTGTGATAGGCTGGTTCAAGCGGAACAAACTTGAATCAAGCCCACTTTATCTGAGGATCATGCTGTATTCGATCCCTCTGCCATATATTGCGGCCCTTCTGGGCTGGATAGTGACTGAAGTAGGCCGTCAACCGTGGATTGTGTACCAGGTGTTGAGAACCAATCAGGCCGCGTCCCCGGTCGAAGGATCGCAGGTTGCGATTTCACTGGCCGCGTTTGTCATAGTATACACCCTGTTGGGTTTTGTGGCCTTTTTCTTAATGATTCGACACGCGAAACACGGTCCTGAAGCTGTGTGAAAACTGTCTCAAACGGTGATTTCAGGATTGACTTACAATTAACTTTCGTGACCTGGAATTGCAAAGAAAGGTGGGCTCAACATGCTCGAAACCATATGGTTTTTGTTGTGGGGATTGATATGGGCGATCTATTTCACGCTTGATGGGTTCGATTTTGGTCTGGGAACCCTTCTTCCTTTCATTGCCCGAACTGACAAGGAAAAGAGAGTAGTTTACAATTCCATGGGGCCATTCTGGGATGGCAACGAAGTGTGGCTGATTACCGCTGGTGGAGTTACCTTTGCGGCTTTTCCCACAACCTACGCTGTTATGTTCAGCACCCTTTACACCCCGTTGTTGTTGATACTTTTCACTCTGATAATTAGAGCGGTTTCATTTGAATTTAGGAACAAAATATCCAGTCAGTCCTGGAAATCATTTTGGGACGCATGTCTTTTCATTGGAAGTTTCTGTCCCGCTTTACTTTTTGGAGTCGCCTTCGCCAACATCTTTCAGGGAATTCCATTTGACGCGAACTTCATATTCCAGGGGAACCTGTTAACATTGCTTAACCCTTATGGAATAGCGGGAGGCGTTCTGTTCGTCGCGTTGTTCCTCGTTCATGGGGCTATATGGCTGGCGATCAAGTCTGATGGAGACCTGCATCGAAGGGCCAAAGCCGCTGCCGCCTCTCTATGGGTTTTTCTGCTGGTTGTGGCGGTTATCTTCCTCGTCTATTCCTGGTTCGCTACGACACTCTACAAGAACTACCTTGCGAATCCCGTATTGTTTGTTCTTCCGCTTTTAACCGTTGTGGCGTTGCTTCTTACAAGGTTTTTCATAGCCGGTGAATCATTTTGGAAGGCATGGTTTGCGTCAGGGGCCACAATTTTAACTGCGGTCCTTTTCGGAGTCGTAGGCCTTTTCCCGAACCTGTTTCCATCGAGCATTGATCCGGCCCTCAGTTTGACGGCCTTCAATTCTTCTTCGAGTCAGTTGACCCTGACGATTATGCTGGGAGTGGTGATTGTGATGGTTCCTATTGTGATTGCCTACCAGACATGGGCCTACTATCTGTTCCGGGGAAAAGTGGATGAGGCTATGCTGGCTTCCAAGGAATCCTATTAAAGACTGGCGCCGAAACCCAGCCAAAAAATCAATTACTGAACTGAGGAAAGGAATATTAAATGTCGGAACGAATTAACCTGGTAACAATAAAAGGCAACCCGCTTACTCTGGTCGGAAAAGAGTTGAAAGTGGGTGACATCGCCCCTGATTTCACCGTCGTGGGAAATGATCTTTCTCCTGTGAGCTTTTCCTCATTTGCAGGCAAGCCGATAGTGATATCATCCGTGCCTTCGCTTGACACTCCCATCTGCGACATGTCCACCCGCCGATTCAATGAAGAAGCCATAGCCCTCGGGGATGACGTCACTATACTCACAATCAGCATGGACTTGCCGTTCGCTCAGGCCCGTTGGTGTGGGGCCGCGGGCGTCAAAAACGTCGTGACCCTTTCGGACCACAGGGACGCTTCATTTGGTCTTTCTTACGGACTTCTGGTCAAGGAGCTGAGATTGTTGGCTCGATCCGTATTAGTTATTGATAATAAAGGTAAAATTCAATATCTTGAGCTTGTTCCAGAAATAGCCCAGGAGCCTAACTATGACGCTGCCCTGGAAGCATTGAAAAAATTAAAATAAGACACTAAGACCCTGAATTTAAACTTCTTTAGGAGGTCGCGGTAATGCAAAAATGGAATTCAATCACTGAAATATTAGATTTTGCAATAAACAACGAACAGGAGGCCCATGACTTTTACATGGGACTGTCCGAGAAAATGGATCGACCGTGGATGTCCGAAATCTTCAAGAAATTTGCTGCCGAGGAAATGGGCCACAAGAAGAAACTCGAGGGTATCAAATCGGGAAAAAAGTGGGGAGTCTCAGACAAAAAGGCCCTGGATCTGAAAATAGGGGATTACCTCGTGGCGCCGGAACCTGGGCCCGAAATGGATTATCAGCAGGCATTGATCCTTGCCATGAAAAAGGAGAAAAATGCTTTCAAGCTTTACACCGATCTAGCTTCCACATGTGGAGATGACAAACTGGAGGAAATATTCCTCGCTTTGGCTCAGGAAGAAGCCAAACACAAACTCAGATTCGAAATCGAATATGATGATTATGTAATGAATGAAAACTAAAACCTGAAAACCCTCAGTTTTTGCCCCTGTTTCAGCTTGAAAGGAGGTTAGATGACAAAACTCAAATTGTTAGTAGCCGCTATCACAGCGATAGCCATGATCCTCCTGCTTTTCTGGATTCAGGGTGGGTTCAGCCACAAAGTTCCGGGAGGTGTTACAAACCTCCCCAAAGAGAGTATCGAGCAGGTTACGACCATTAAAGTTGAGCCGGTGGAAACTTCGGGCGAAGTCTCTGTTTCAGGTACCGTCCTGGCCAGGGAAACAGCCCGAATCGCTGCTCGTGTCGGCGGCTACGTAACAGAATTGAAGGTTGACGCGGGCAGTGTCGTGAAGAAAGGAGACCTTCTCCTTAAGATAGAAGCTCGTGAGTTGGAAGAACGCGAAGCTCAGGCCCGAGCCGGTCTCGAAAGCGCCACAATTGATCTTGAAAAAAACAGACAGGACCTGGAACGATATAAGACTATATTTGAATGTCAGGCCATAGCCAAGAAAGAATTT
>JAZDKD010000282.1:0-5440 GCA_043803345.1 Pseudomonadota bacterium | reverse complement strand
TTCTTCGGGCAATAGAGATCGCTGCAACTGAGAGGCCATCTCCATTTCTCTCGCCATAACCCTGTTTTTAGCCTCGATCTCCTTGCGAGCCTCATAAAGGGCAAGGTGATTCTTGACCTTTATCCGAAGTTCCTGTCTGTCATAAGGCTTTGTAATATAGTCAACAGCGCCTGCTTCGAGTCCTGTTTCCCTGCTTTTTGAATCTTCCAGAGCGGTCAGGAATATTACCGGCACAGCAGGCTGTATGATCCCAGATTTCAATATTTCAAGAGTCTCAAATCCATTAAGCCCAGGCATTTCTATATCCAGCAACACAAGATCAGGAGGTTCTTCCTGGGCCTTTTCTATGGCCTCCTGCCCAGATGCGGCGGAGATGACGTTGTAGTTCTTGGTTAACATGGTTTCCAAGATGCGTCGGCTCATGGGATGATCTTCGACGACTAAGACTTTGGATCTATTCATTTCAGCTTTTTCCAACTTCGAGGTTACGCCAGACGAAAACTACTTTTTTTTTCTTATTAAATTGAATAGTTAACACATAAGATAAAAAAAAACAACTGGCATCGTCCGTCTGTTTTAGTTTTGTCAATTTATACGAATAGCGTTTCTTCAACTCCAAACCCTTTACATCATGTAAACATTGCTGACACACCAGCATAAAGATTCCCTACAGTCAGAGCGATCAAACGCAAGGGCAGCATCATAAATTGTCCTGAATTTTGAATTGCAAACTCCTTTTGGTCGGAGAGTCATTGAAGTTGTGGCACGGGCCTTGCTCTGTTGTTATTCGAACTTTGCTCACAATAGCGCTTTAACGCGGAGTAGCGTCCTGGTATCATTGGCTAGAATATGGCGTCTATTTTTAGCCGGATCTTCGACAACCAAATGAGTCTCATCCAAATGCTGAGCTACAGGTTTCGGAGGATTTCATGTCCCAAAAGTATTTTGAAAAGTTAGGCCTTAAAATAATCGCTGTTACACTGAGTTTTTCATTAATCCCTTTGTTCGCGTTGGGAGCGACAATCTACTATCAGTTCAACAGCACTTTTCAGACCAAGATGATTGAGTCCCTTCGTAATCTTGTTCAGAACAGAAAAAGTTCGATCGAACTCTTCATTGATGAACGAATATCTCAGCTTAACACGATCGCTCAAACTCATTCTTTCGAAAAACTGACCGATGAGACTTTTCTGAGCAAGGTTTTCAATGCAATGCAATCTCGCTCAAAGTCATTTATTGATGTTGGGGTAATTGACTCTGACGGCAACCATCTCGCCTACGTGGGGCCCTACCACGAAAAACTCATTTCCGTTAATTACGCACATGAAGACTGGTTTCATGCGGTTCAATCAACCGGTGTCTACGTAAGCGATGTGTTCTTAGGATTCAGAAAATCACCGCACTTTATTATCGCGGTAACCACTGTCCAGAATAATCGTGTCTGGATTCTAAGGGCAACCATCAATTCTGCAATCATAGACGAAATAGTCAGCGGAGCACAGGTGGGAAAACGTGGGGATTCTTTTATCGTGAATCGGGAAAATATCCTTCAGACTTCGCCCCGATTTTCTGGAAAATTGCTGGCACATCCGAATTCCCCTGATTTTTCTTCGTCACGTGGGCTGACAATTGAGATGACCCCCTTTCAAGGGATTGAAGTATTGTACGCGGCGTTGCCCATTCAGAATCCGAACTGGGTCCTGGTAGTGTCCGAAGATCCCCAAGAAGAAATGGCGTTGCTTTTTAGGGCTCATTATATTGAAGCGGTGATATTGGCTTTCGGTGTTGTACTTGTTGTTTTTGGAACTGTCTTAACCACACGAGTCATGACTCGAAGATTGATGGAAATTGAGAAAGAAAAATCGAAAAGTGAAGACTTGATCATCCAGTCTAGCAAGATGGCGGCGCTAGGTAAAATGGCGGCGGGTATAGCTCATGAAATAAACAACCCTCTTCAAATTATCGGCGACCAGGCAGGGTGGATGAAAGACCTCCTTGACTCGGAAGACATGAAACGGTCTGAAAATTTTGAGGAATTTGAGCAATGCATTAAAAAAATTGAACGACAGGTTAATCGATCCCGGGAAATTACGCACCGATTGCTCCGGTTTGGCAGAAGAATGGAGACAACCCAAGAACTTGTCGATATTAATCACATATTGATGGAAACTTTGACCTTTCTTGAAAATGAAGCCCATTTTCGAGACATACAAATACAGTCCAATTACGATGATAACCTTCCCAAAATTTCTACAGACCCGAACCAACTGCAACAAGTTTTTTTGAATATAATAGATAATGCCATTGACGCTGTAGGGCAATCAGGCCAAATTAAGGTTGAAACCTATACGGATCAACAAAATCACAAACAGATTGTAGTCAAGATATCGGACAATGGCCCGGGGATTTCAAAAGAAGCGTTATCCAAGATATTTGATCCTTTTTTCACTACCAAGAGGCCCGACGAAGGAACTGGACTTGGACTCTCGATAAGTTATGGAATAATGGAAAAACTGGGGGGACGCATAGAAGTTGAGAGTGAAGAAGGCAAAGGAACCACATTTATTATTAGTCTGCCGCAGGGTTCAGGTTCTTTATGATGTCGGATTCCTGTTTTGTACGAAAGCAAGCGTCTAGGTCAGGAGGCAAGTTATGGACCGGTTCAAAGTGATAGTCATAGATGATGAGGTTGATTTTGTAGAAACTATGGTCAAGCGCTTGAAGGACAAAGGACTGGAATCTTACGGCGCTTTGAATGGGCCGGAGGGTTTGGATCTGGTAGAGGTCAAAGACCCTGATGTAGTCGTGCTTGACGTAAAAATGCCCAAAATGAGTGGCATTGAAGTTCTAAGGGAAATCAAGAAGAAAAAACCATTAATCGAAGTAATCATGCTCACAGGCCACGGTTCAGTGGAAGCAGGCATCCAGGGTTTGCAACTCGGAGCTTACAATTATGTCATGAAACCTGTTCCATTCAACGAATTGCTCAACCTTATCGTGCAGGCTTATGAACGAAAATTGATTGAACAGGAAAGAAGCGTCTGAACTAATTCAAAGTCACCCTTTTTTCTCGATTAACCAAACTCTATTTTTCACCTTTGATTCCTAGGTTATTACCATGGACAGGAGAACTCACTACTTATCGCCGGCCATAATAGCCATTATGGGCTTTTTGTTTCTTGCGTCAGGATATATGATAAGCGGATTAACATTCGTAACAATGTCCTGCATTGTGCTTTTTCAAATTAGAACTTTATCAAACCGGTCCAGTGTCAGAGTTCCCGAATCTGAAAAGGACAAGACCTCGAACAGGCCAAAGATATTTTCTTCCCTTGACGAACTGGCTTCAGGAATTGCGCACGAGATAAACAACCCACTTGCCATAATTGCTCAAGAAGCCCACTGGGCTAAAAGACTTTTAAACAAGATTTTATCACCTCCTGAAAACATGAAAGATATCAAGGACTGCACTGATTCTCTTGTTGAAATTGAGAATCAGGTTTATCGATGCAATCAGATTGTCCAGAAACTTCTTAGTATGGCTAGAGAATTAAATATAGTTATTCAGAACATTGACATTAATGAGCTTGTAAAGGGAGTTTACGAAATAATTATAAGAGAAGTTTCCACGTCGAAAATTAAGGTCAATCTTGAACTGGATCCCAAGGCTCCAAGAATAGATTCGGACGCCCCTCTAATTCAGCAGGTGCTTCTGAACATAGTCATGAACGCCAAACAGGCTTGCGGGGAACAAGGGAAAATCGATCTCAGAACTAAATTTGTCAATAAACTGTGGGTAGAAATAGAAATCCAGGATGACGGTTGTGGTATTCCCAAGGAAAACTTGGATAGAATCTTTCTCCCTTTCTTCTCCACCAAACAGGACAAAAATGGCACAGGCCTTGGTTTGGCAATTTGCAGAGGAATCGTGGAAAAACTGGGCGGCTCCATCACCCTCAAAAGCGGCCCTGATGAGGGAACACTATTCACGGTAAGACTACCCCTGGAATCTCAATTGTGAGGTGTGAGGACTTATGATCAATAGACCCGCTGTACTGATTGTTGACGATGAAGAACGCTTTCGCTCTACCATGAGCAAGCTTCTGTTTGCAGAGGGATTCGAATCTCTTACTTGCGGTTCCGCTACCCAGGCTCTCGATGAACTCAGAAAAAATCGCTATGACGTGGTTATCCTTGACGTTCGAATGCCTGAAATGAGTGGAGTTGAAGCCCTTCCCAAAATAAAGGAAATTGATCCTGATATAGAGGTCATAGTTCTGACTGGTCACGCTTCTGTTGAAACCGCCAAGAGTATCATCAGAAACGGGGCCTTTGATTATTTACTCAAACCATATTCTATTGAAACTCTTCTGGAAAAGATTGAGAGCGCATACGACAGAAAGATGGCGAGAAAGAAATTGACCACCTGAATCATGGTCCAGTGTAGGTAACCACTCTGTGATCCGGTCCTCAATTAGCGGTCAACATTCTGAGAATTCAATCCCTGCCAGAACTCTGCGTCCAGTCTATAATTGCCATCGAGAAAACTTTGAGCTATCGCTTTTACACTGGCTTCGGTTTGCATAAGCATATCCATTTGCCGTGTGAACAGAAGCAGTCTTCCTACTAAATCCAACTTATCTTGTATAGCAGGCTCATCATATTTGTAGTAGCGAGCGTCTACCCTATCTTCACGCGCTTCAACCTGGAAACCAAGCTCCTCAAAAATTAATGCGATACAGCGAGCTCTCCTGTTCTTTCGTGTTTCGTCGGCAGCCCCGCCTTTAAAGGAAAATGTTACGTAATTCTTGTTCGTGGATTCGCTGCAGAATGCGTCGAGCACGCTGTAATGATAACCTATCCTCGAGCTAAAATTGAGATACTTATCTGAGATTATGGCGTAACTTCTGTCCCCAAAACGTTCCGAAAGGGCGTTTGGAGCAAACATTTGCTCTCTCATTACAGAAAAAAAACCTCCGAGATCAATGGGCTTGGCCCCATGGTGTCGCAGATCCTCTCTTAACATACCATTGAGAAGAGCCTGCAATGGTATTGACGATATGTCTTCCACCGAGACAAATCTTGCTCTCTCAGAACCATCCTTGAAGCCTCCTCCAAGATCAATTATGTGCAAATCCAAAGGGATGGGAGCCCTGAGTTTCTTTGCTCCCGCCCCATCTGTATCAGAGACTATGTCGCTTATCTTGAACATTTCCTTGTAGGAAAGTTCGTGAACCAGCCGCATAATGTCATGGAGGGAAGAACAGTATTCCGGGGCAAAATTTGACGCTCTTGGGTCTACCAGTCGCAGAGGGACTATCAACTCAGAAACCTTCTTGAGAGACTGATAAACAGGCATATCCTTGACGCTAGATTCCTTGGTCCGCTGGATTGAAAGAAGTTCAGGAACCTTGCCCCTGTAAATTCTTCCAGAGTAGGC
>JAZDKD010000281.1:0-3580 GCA_043803345.1 Pseudomonadota bacterium | reverse complement strand
TTGTCATTCTTCAGTTCCGTTACTTTGTTGGCTGTAGCAATACCAGGAGCATATTCCTTAGTTGAATTGACTACTCCTTCTATTATTTCTCGGCTCTTCTTACCCTGGCTTTCAACCAAATCCGCAGGATCTTTGATCCCGTCGCCGGGCATTTCAATAATCTTTACAGAAGCGGCTACTTCGGCGTATACAGGCGCGACTTTAGCACAATATTTCCGGCCATCTTCATCTTTGTCGGCAACGAGAATGACGTGTCTATCAACAAAATAATCAACTACCTTGTGTTTCTTTAGGTTAGTGGGTCCGGTCTTAGCGCTGCCCACTGACGTGGCTACAAAGCCTAATTTCCGCATCGCTATGGTGTCTTTTTCGCCCTCGCAGACATAGACAGGTTGATCTTTGGAGGCTGCTATAAGTTCAGGAAGACCAAAGGGGACACGCTTTGTATCCGCTAATTTGTAACTCCACCCGGACTTCATGTTGGGATCTGGTTTGCGTTGTATAAAGGTTTTGCTTATATCAGGCCATTTTGAAGGATCTTGGGGTACAAACCTAACATTTTCATAGAGAAGTTCGCCTTTTTCATCCGTATAGGCATAGGTTAGGCTGATTTTTCCGTCTTTCCAGGGATTAAATCCCTCCTTGGGTTTATCTTTATCGGTCGATGTCGTTGATTTCTTGGGAGGATCTGTAACTATTCCGCCGGCGGCTCTGGTCTTGAGCGCTCTGATAGCTTCGGCCTTTGAACAATCAAATTTCAACTTATGCAGATCAAAGATGTCGTATGTTTTATCGTCACTTCCGAAGTCACAACCATGATCATCATACAATTTAAAACTTGGGTTTTTATCTTCCTGAAACGGATTGAAAGAATTCCCGTTTTCTCTATATTTATCCTCGTAATATTCTATGAACAGATCTTTAAAAATGATTAATTTTTTAATATTAAGAAGTTCTTGACTTGATTCTGTCTTTGATGTACTATTTTTCAACATCGTTTTTAACCTTTCGTATTGCCGCTCTTACCAGGCGGCTTTACTATTTTTAGGACTAAGCAACTTCACGCTGCCTTTGATTAGGGTTTTCGGTAGAGAGGGATTCAACCCACTCCCTTATATCTTTCTCAAAAAATCTTCTTTTACCGCCGGGTGTCCATCGACTAACAGGTCCGTCTCCACTCCGTAACCATTTCCTCATGCAGCCGGGTTTGACGCCTGTGATCCGGCATAAATCTCCAAAACTTAGTAAACGTTCCATTGTCTATTGTCCTTCCTAGCGCGTTATCGCGGTGACATGTTGATTAATAATAATAGACGGTTTTACTTCTTACGCCCCAAATTACCCTACTCGCCTAGAGCGTGTCTCACCCGCTCCCGCCAATGTTTTGCATTAATAAAACAAATAGCTTCATACGGCGAAACAGAATCAATGTAATGCTTGTGATGATCCAAGAGACTCTTTGTTGCCGCGAAAAAATAGATGTAATTCCGCACAAATGTTGACGGGATACCATCGCCGATTCCGATTTCCCCAGGCACTTCCAGGCCCACAACTCTGGCTCTCCTGAATGATGCAAAAACATCATAATCAAATTCTTCCAGGAAATGCTGTATGGCTCGGCTCCGGCCAATATCTATTACTCTCTTTTCGTCTATCCATGTTGTATGGGGCATCTGAAATCCCATTGCATCGACTTTAGGAGCCCCAGGTATCTCCCGTTGAAATACTATTTCTGAGGCTCTAACTTCGCCCTTGCCCGGAATTTTCAAGTCTTTGAATCTCAGTCCAAGTCCAAAAAACACATGCAGAATTCCCACCGTCACAACGTCTGATATTGACAGTTGAGATCCCGTTCCAGGCCCGGAAGGAGGCGGCACAAAGACCTGTGGTCGAAAATGAGATTCCCTAATCCAATCGCGGGGTGTCTGCGTTTTCATGAAAGGGTAAACAATTTCGCACATTTCTTTAATGGTCATCATAACTCTCTTTTACAGTTTATCGGGGTGATGCGTCAATACCTTTCATGTCATTTGGTAAAAAAACATG
Organism: Pseudomonadota bacterium; assembly: GCA_043803345.1. Lineage (GTDB taxonomy): Bacteria > Desulfobacterota > Desulfomonilia > Desulfomonilales > Desulfomonilaceae > CAJBEZ01. The sequence continues at coordinate 1,534 of JAZDKD010000281.1, read as the reverse complement.
GTTTTTAGAAACAAATCAATTACTTGACTTTTTGTAGGGTGTTGGGTAATCTGGTTTTGATTAGATTTTCTCCTTTATTCCATGGCCGGGCTCAATCCGGCCTTTTTCTTTCCCGAATATTCGTGCAAAACTGTTCTCTAAATTTTGTTGGATTTTCTCTAGCCTGTTAGCCAGAGCTAATCTCTCCGCGCGACTTAGATGGCCAAAGAAATCGTATCCTGATTCGTGTTCTTCATTTGTCTGATTTTGGGATTGCATGGTGTGTAACCTCCTATTGGAAATTGTTGAATCAGTTCTCCGTCCAATAATTCTCCGCCGTGGTCCTTGAAATTGGTGTTTTGGTTAGTATATCGTTGAGAGTTTTCATGAAAATTTTCTCTTTTCTGACATCATAATTTTTCCTTTCATTCGAGTATTTACCCGCCTAAAACGGGATCTTGCTATCCAACTCAAGTTGCTTCTCTCTCTAAAACTTCCGAAGTAACGACTCACATTTTCTCCCCGCCAGCTCCCTGTCGCCGCAAAATAAGAATGGAATCTTATACCTAACCTCAAAAGTTGATATGGATTCTATGGCGCTTTTTGGATGGAAGCGGCTGCGGTAGTTGCCACTGGCAAGGTCTGCGTATGAGCCCTCGACGACCACCGCGGCATATTCAAACTCCTTGGCTCGGAGAAGTTCGCGCTCGAACCTAGCCCGCTGTGAACCAAGACAGGCAATGAGGTCACCCATGCTCTTACGTTCAATCCCAATCATATCCTCACAGCCTGCGATGGTGTAATCACAGGTTTTCAACCCTGCTACGCGGGTAGGACCTTTGAATTTGAAAGGTTTTTGTTCTTTCGAGTCACGTACGATTACGGGTTCTTTAGGTGCGCTCATTTATCCATATTCCAGATTTGCTCCTGCTCCAGGACCGCACGGAGGCCTTTTTGGAAGCCTTTCTCCCACAATTCAGTTGCCCCGCTGAGGATTTCAAATTCGTCAGGGAATTGTAACTCAGGGTCAAACGCGAATTTTGCTTTCACGAAATCGGCCCATAATTCGTCGCCTAGATCCAGTGTCTCGCCCGACTTCGTCCACGCCAATACATACGCAATCTGTGGCTTTAGCTCGTCGAGGTTGATGGTTTTTGAGAATTCCCACGCACTGTCAAAACCCCTTTTTATCGGACTAGGGGGCGCAGGTTTTTCGTCATTAACCCACCGCGCCCCAGGCTCAGTGGGTGTGGTACCATAATCAAAATCTTTACATTCCTTCAGCCAATCCGATGGAGGAGTGGGTTCTAAGTCTGATTCGAAAAACTCTATGAGAGAGTCCGACCCTAAATCCTTTGGTTCATTTTCCTTGAAGATTTTGTCCGCCCAATAATCTTTTTTATCCATGCTATTTCTCCTGTTTGTTAAATTGTGCATCTAAGTCGGCCAAAAACCGCTTCCAGAGATCTAGTGCGAGGTTGTGTCTGTCGGCCCGCAATGTCCATTCAGTCGTGGTCTTGAATAGCGCACCAACGGCCTCGCAGGCGGTTCTTAG
>JAZDKD010000280.1:0-8408 GCA_043803345.1 Pseudomonadota bacterium | reverse complement strand
CCTCTGAGTTCGTGGATGAAAGCTGCAATATCGTCTCTGCCCAAGTCAAATTTCGGGACTGGGTAGAGGTGTTCGTCACATCGTGGACACGGGAGCATAGCCTGCCTCCTCCTCTTATATTATGTTGCGTAGTATGGCAGGCATTGGATGGAATTGCAAACAAGAAATCAATAAGTCGCGTTGTAGGGCTAATGTCGTAACTTTTATTTGATGCCGTAGACTACGATGGCCGACAGACGAGCCTGAAGCGATATCATCAACGAGCAGCCCGCCTGTCGGGACAGATCAGTGTTGTGTCATCCGAAGTCCCGAATTACTGTCGTCGCATTCCTGGAGGCTACTCGACTTTCAGAAAGGTCTGTGCATTAGAGGAATGGACAGACTTTGGAGAAACAATGTAATAAACCGAATCAAGTAAGAGGATAAGCTTCAGAGAATTCTCTTCAGTCATCAAGGCGTCTTCGTATCGTCCGTGCTGCAGAACGTGCCGGTTGGGAAATGCTTCGTTGATTCGGGCATTCCATTCATTGAACGTTTCAAGCACTGGTCCCCCTACTATGAAGGCAATTGTCGATTCCACTACGCGTTGATACACCCATGTTTCGGGTGGATCAGCAAGCACCAGATCTCTGAATTTCTTAGTTTTCGATTCCTGCCTCCACGGTACGTCCTTTAGATCTGTCACTTTTGTATATACCCAATCAGTTATAATCCCCTCTAGCTGCGGTAACAGAGCGTGAATACTTAGGGCGTATTCATGACGATAGTGGGCGTCCAAAGCAGTTGAGATCAAAGATTTCCGGTGAGAAAACGCGTCAATAGAAAACCATTTGCCTGTTAGTTGTCTCACAAATTCTTCGTTGCAATGAGTAACGAGAGTTGTCAGTGCTGCCTCCTTGTCTTTGGCAAGCAACTGCTTGATTATCCTGCTAATCGGATATGGAAGGAGGGCGGGGACAAACCAAAGACCAATTTGTTTCAGAAGGTCTTCCACAGGTTCTTCAACTTTGATTGAAAGTTCCGCGAGAATCGCCTCTAAGGATTTGGCAATTTGCGTTCCGAAGCGCCATTCTCGATCTATTGAGATCTCATCTGGAACATTTGGCGTAAAATCATATAGGATATCATAGGATTTTCCGTTGAAATAGACATAGACAAAGGCTACGCGTTGGCCTTGAATCTTTGGTGGATGAACGAAATCGATATTCTTTATTTCTTCAAGGTATACAGGCCGTCCCGGCACAAAGCCTACCGCGCTCTCAGCCTTCGCGGCGGCTTCCCAGCCGATTTCGTCGTTGAATTGGACAATGGCTGGGGCATTCTTAGGGAGCAATACACGACATCTGTAGATTTTGAAATCTTGTGGCCAACTTCCCGCTGCTTTTCGCTTGGACACTTCAGGTTGAACCCAAAGGTCATGAATCTGACCGAAGAGCCTTCCGTAACCTTCTTCATCCATCACTGCCACCTTTCTGACCTACGTTTGACCCGTTGCTCACTCAGGTCATCCTAACACAGCTTGAGGGCTGTACCAAGGATCGTTGGCCTCCAGGCATGACGACGAATATCCCTTGATGTTATCGGGGGCATACCACATTCTTGAACACTATGCGCTCGCTCTGTCTCCGGGTTGTTCTCCGCTCAGGTCGCTGCCAGTTAGCTTCTCCACTGTTGCAACTCAGTTACAGCGGGGCTTCATTGCCAGCGGGTCGCTCTGTCCCTGGAGACTGTGAGGCTTATTCAAAGAATCTGGCGGCTTAAGCATTTATCGCCTAGATCGTACAAAGCGAAAAAAATTGTCTTCGGGTTTACCTCGCCTTACCGTCCATGATCTCAGGCATTGCTGGAAAACGAACGCGATGCTCAGTCTCAGTGGCGTGCATCCAGTGATAGCGGATATGATTTTGGGTCATGGGGACAAAAAGAAATCCTTGCAGAATCTTTAGCTTACGATAAGCGATGCGGATCTCTTGGACGCGATTGACCGGATGAAGTTCGATGATGGGGAACCGAACGAGGGAACGGAAGACTTCAGCGATAAAGATGTCCATCGCGGGAACGCCACGCTGCATGACATGATGCGGTAGCCGGGGACTACGACGAGCGACTGACGTGCAATGGAGCAACTGGATGAGACTACCGTCCGACTGTCGAGAATAAGTCAGTAATCTTTCGGCCGAATTCCACGGGTCAGGTCCAGCGACTTGTTCGGCTGCATAGCACCTCATCCGAAGCACAAGTAAGATCCTCTTATCATCCTCCTTTCTGGAATCAAGAATGCGCAAAAAAAAATGCCAAAAAATGTTGCTTCCATGGCCAATTATTTTTCGCGCGCCCTCAGGAAAAGGCTTGATTAGACAAGGATTATGAAGCATTCTCGATAGGTTATAAGGTGTATACTTATGAATAATTCATTTTTCTTGATGTTGGTATTAACGGTCGTGGTCTGTGGACCATGTTTCTAGCAGAAACAACTATGCTTCCAGAACCGATATGGGAAGATTATTGAAAAGAGTCGCTCAGGGCGGCTCAGTGAAAGTATATGATGCTGCCGGAAGTTCTTTCGGAAAGGGAAAACAAGCAAGGAGATCAATTTCTAGCATGTGATTGAACCTCAGAACTCATTCAAGCACTCATCGTTTCTGCGCTTGTTATTTAGGAGGGAAAACATTGGCTATCGAAGGTTCGTACAAAGACTGGGCTCACACGATTGAAAAGGAACTCGATGTTACTCTCCCTGAAGAATACCAGGAATTTCTAGAAGAACAAGAAGAATGCATCCTCGATGAGGATTTCTTGGTATACGGCTATGATGGGAAGATTGATTACTATGATCCTCGATGCATCATCGGAGCCACAAAGATAGTCAGGGACAAAGAAAATGATCTAGACAAGGCCTGCATCGTGATCTCCCATGACCGCAATAAAAATGATCCGATCATCCTCGATACAAAGACGAGTAGAGTCTTCCGATTGGCGGGTAACAGAAAAGTCGATACTTTTAAGTCTTTTCGCGAGTGGTTTAATTTTCAGTGTCTTCCTCCAGACCACCAGTCCAAATATGCACAACTGATGAAGCCCTCGTCCGCCGTAATTTTTGAGAAGGCTGACATTCCGAAGATAGAGCCGATAGTCCCTACTGATATATTACTAAAGCATGAGCTTATTCGTGCCACTAAAGATCAAACAGAAGTGATCACGAAGGCTGGTGGGGGTACCATCAACGCAATCGAAAAGGCCAGTATTGAGTCGATACAAGTGATCAAAATAGCAACCTCCGACATTGTTGAATCTGTTCAAAAAACCACTGAGGACAGCGTCGACGCTTTGCGTCAGACTGGTAAAGATACTGTCAAGACTATTACTGAGGCGGGCAAAACAACGGTTGACGCAGTTAATAAAGCAAGCACCGAAAGCACCAAGTGGAGCAGAAGGAATCTTATTACCGCTGTCATAGTCGGAGTGGTTGGAGGTGTGATATCAGCATTGGTAGCAACCTTACTAAACTGGTATTTCGGAAGTCCACCGGACAAGGTAACTACTCAAGGTCAATCCAGGAAACTTCAAGAATCTCAGACCGCACCGTCCTCAACTCCTCAAGAATCAAGAAAAGCTCTTGGGAAACCCAAGCCCCAAGACTCTCCATCGTCGCCAATAGTAAACGATTCTCAGTCCAAGGCTCTGTGGTGAAGGTATTCGTTGACCAGAATTAATCTGTTTCTGTTTACTTAGAACAAGCTCTCCATTTCCTATGGCCTGTGTAACGATCTCAGTGGTTTTTGTGGTCCCAAGGACAAATTAAAGAGGTCAGGGGCATACGAAGCTACCTCCTGAGAGGCCTTGAACAGGTAAAAGGGGAGAGGAGTTTGATCTGCCTTACCGATAACATCCTCAATCACTAGGGTCGGTTTTGCCCCGACGGCAGGCGAATAGTGCGCGGTTTCCGGTTAAATCCTAGGAATAGGTTTGATGGACCACCGTTCTAACCCTAGAGACGAGTTTTTTCCGACCCTGCATTCACTCAGCATTTAGTTGATTGACAACGTCCCACATGGTGATACACGATAACATATCGTGCCGCAACTATCAGGAAACGAAGTGCTTCCACCACATGCTCCTAGCCTGGTGACACGGAAAACATGAAAAAGAGAGGGCGAAAAATGATAATGGGAATCCTAGATACCTGGGACTTGTCCAAGACCTCCCTCGTGTACCAGGGCGTTTTTCCTTTTATGAGCTGATGGGACTGGAACGAGAAGTCGGTCTCAGTGTTGTGAAAAACGAAGGGGACAGGCGAGAGTGGGGGGAGAAGACCAGACACTTGGCTTGTGAATCTGGAATCACCTGAGACTGAATAAGGTAGCCGGTCGCTTGCGAATGGGGTAACCGGAACGAACGGTTCTTGATTTCTGGCATTGTCTTAGCAACGCCACGCGGATATGTCGGCATAAGATGGTAACACCTCTTTTATTATTTGGTTTGTTTTTGCTTGGCCTGGTTTTCGCAGTCATCCTTCAGTGGTTGTTTCTACGCCATACCCTTCTCCATGAAAAGAAGAAGGAGTACTGGGAGAGGAAGCTGACCAGCTATCGAAGATTCTATTGCCAGACTCACTTACTCATTGAAATGCTCAAGTCAGAAACTGAGGCAAGATCTATGTCTTGGCCAAGCATGACATCCTCTCTGATCGCCGCCACTGACGCCGCTTTTTTTGACTTTCAGCACAAAGCTCGTACTGCCAAAATGAAAGAGGTTGCTTTAGCATTGATGAGAACGGCAGAGGCAAGCCAAATTGACCATAAAAACTTGGATCTGCTGAGCAAGGAGATTGAGTCAATCTATTTTGGCTTCCTGACAGAAGAGGGCTTAGTGAGCAGGCGCTCAGTCGAAGTTTCAGATGATCTGCAGAGCGAGCAAACCGGTGCGTCGCCCAAGAAACAAGAAGATGACTTTGGAACAGTCGTCACTGGATTGGTATTGGGTTGTTTTTTGAGCGGATGCTTGTACCTATTGATTTTTTCTATTTTGTGTTCAGTTTCAGCAATGCGTGTGGGTGCAAATCCAATTGATGTGCTACTGTTTTTCCACTTGCCTTCTCAGTTTGGCGGAGAATATTGGAGCCCAATATTCCCCTTTTGGTCTGACCTCGCAGCACGCCCAACTCTTTACGCCTGCGGGGCGCTCTATGGAGCGATAGGCATAGTGTTTGCACTTGCCGTTCCTTTTTTAAGAATACAAGGAGTAGTGGCGTTAGCAGTCGTTTCAAACGGCCTGTTTATAGGGTATTATTTGACAATTTACCTGGCTGGGCCAGTGTTACGTCTGATTGATGTGAGCGAATTAACGCATACGACCATCTATTTGAAGCTCGGGTATCTCTTTTTGGTATATTTTATTGTAGAAACAGCTAAAGATGCCGTCAACTACGAGGGGCTACTCAACCGGAATTACAAGAGGCTTTTGGATGGAATATATGCTTTAGTAGCTACCTTTGTGGTATTCCGCGGTTTTGGAGCAGAAGCAAAAGCCATTCTGACCGGGCCACTTTTCTTAATAGTCTCTTTTGCAACGATCTTTCTCAGTGCGCTGACTGTCGGGCGACTGAGCTACGCTTTCATTTCCCTGGACATGGATGATGCGGCGCTTGAGAGATTACTGGCAGCTCCCATTTCGAGAAGAGAAAGGATAAAGTCGTTCATCGGCTATATTTGGAAGACGGCAAAGAACTATCAAGGCGAAAATGTTCCGGAGTGTACGGGCCAGTTTTCAGTCATGAAACTGATTTATGGTCGAAACAGTACAACTTTAATCACCGAGTGGTCTATTTCCTTCTTTTTGTTGTGTAGCCTTTTCCCTATCTTGGCATTCTTGGTCTGGAACTGGATATTGGGTGGATTTTAAAGATTCCACTGAGTAGAGATCGGAAAGCCAACACCCCACGAAAAGTAATGGTCTAGGAAAAAAGGACATTGGCTTAGGTGCAAGAGCTGCTCTAAATTAATCAAAACAGAAGGAGCAGTAAAAATGGCTAAAGGAAGTAGAAAGAATCACGGGACAGCGTTCAAAGCTAAGGTAGCCTTAGAGGCTATTAAAGAGCAACAGACACTTTCTGAGTTAGCCGATCGCTTTCAGGTCCATCGGAATCAGATAGCAAAATGGAAGAAACAGCTTCTTGATCGGGCTGAAGAGGTATTCTCTAAGGAAAAGGCCTCTGATATTGATCCAGGTGTTAAGGAATTACACGCCAAGATAGGGCGTTTGGCTATGGAGAATGATTTTTTATCCATTGCGCTCGGTCGCATCGGGGATACGAGCGCAAAACGCTGATCATGAGAGATCATAAGTTGCCGATTGTAAGACAATGCCGGATTCTTCAAATTGCCAGGTCATGGGTTTATCGTAAGCCTGTTCAGGATAGGGAGAGTAATCAGGACTTAAAACGGTTAATTAGAGAGATACACTCCAAGCACCCAGATCTTGGAAGTCGACGAATGTGCGACAGGTTGCGGGACCGAGGCTACAACATAGGCCGACACGCTGTGAGAACCCTGATGCGCAAGATGGGTATTAAGGCTGTGTATCCTAAACCCAGGTTATCCAAGAGTCATCCTGACCACAAGAAATATCCTTATCTTTTGCGGGGCTTGAAAATTACACGGCCGAATCATGTTTGGGTGACGGATATCACCTACATTCCAACAGCCGGAGGTAATTGTTATCTGATGGCTATCATAGACTGGGCTAGTCGCCTAATGCTGTCATGGAGATTGTCTAACACTATGGATACCGCCTTCTGTATGGATGCGCTTCATGAGGCCATAGACCTATACGGGACCCCTGAGATTTTCAACTCAGACCAAGGCAGTCAGTTCACGTCCGAAGAATTCACTAATTGTCTTATTTCCAACGGGATCAAGATCAGTATGGATGGGAAAGGCAGATGGGTTGATAACGTCATCATTGAACGGGCGTGGAGGAGCGTCAAATATGAGGAAGTCTATCTGAAGGCTTATGAATCCATGGCTGAAGCCAGGGAGGGTCTCAATGCCTATTTCGATTATTACAATCGTGAGCGACGTCACCAGAGCCTTGACAGAAAAACACCTTATGAAGTTTACTGGGGTTACCCACCCCAACAGAGGGCAGCGGCATGAACAAGCAGCTTGCACTTAAAAATCGCGTTCAGCTGTCCTAAACCATCAGACCATCGCTATCTTACCTTCCCGGCATTCTTGACCACATGTCCTATAGGTTCGATGTTGTAAGCTTGAGAATCAGACTGCACAGTCAATCCCATCGTAAAAACCAGGGTTAGCGTTACACAACAGGGCCATCTCATTTTTTACCGCGCCCATTCTCCAATTTTTGTCGAACGCTAACCCGATATTATACCCGAAGGATTTCATAAACAATCGATGAGCGTGCATGTTGCATTTCGCGAAACCGGATCAATACTATTATAAATAAATTCTAAGGCATCGGAGGGTGTAATGAAAGCTAGGCGTTTAATTGGTTTGTTCATAGCCGCGATTTTTGTCCTGACAACTGTAGCCGCTTTTGCCGCGGGGGATAGCTACGTTGTAATCAAGGACAAAAAAGGTGTTTGCAAGATTATCAAGGCCCAGGAAAAAACACCTAAGACTATAGCAGGCCCATTCAAGACCAAAGAAGAGGCGCAAAAAGCCAAGGAAAAGGAATGCGCCAAGCCATCTAGTAAACCTGGTAAACCAGCTAAAGAGCCTAAGATGTAAGGACTGGACTTTAGACAATCACTGTCCAAAGTCCTCGTGAAGCCTAATATTTGGGCCAATTGGAGTTAATAGAAGGAATTGCATCTTTTATTCTTAATCTCGAAAGGAACATGAATAATGCGCACGAACACTAGATTGCTTGCCGTTGGACTCCTGGCTTTGTGCTTTGTGGTGTCTCCATTTGTCTCTGCGGTCTTGGCGGAAAATGTCGACCCGGAACTGAACAAACTTCAAGGAACTTGGATTTTAGTATCTGGGGAAAAGGATGGAAAGAAGCTGGCAGACGAGGAGGTGAGTAAGAATAAAGTAACTTATCAGGGGCAGCATGGGCAGGTCACATCTCCCCATCAAAGCAAGGAAACGATTTTATTTGATATCGTAAAAATAGACCCTACTAAAAGCCCAAAAGAATTTATCTTCATTCGTAAGACTGGACCAAGCGCTGGTAAGTCTATAAAAGCTATTTACGAGTTCACCGGAAACGATGAGTACAAATTTGCTTTCGACCCTAGCGGAGTTACAACACCCAAAGAGTTCGCCACCAAAGCGGGGACTGGGTACATTCTGAATACGTGGAAACGAGTGAAGCCTTAGCTGGAAAAGGACTCCATCGTAGACTTCTGTCCCACTAGCTCTAGCGTTCTTCGCTAGGGCTTT